>CAUUIU010000295.1:0-4413 GCA_963545025.1 uncultured Sphingopyxis sp.
GATCGCTCAGTGTCTCGTGGGCTCGGAGATGTGTATAAGAGACAGGCCGTCGACCGTCTGGACGATGAAATAGATCGCAATGGCGTAGAGCCCGGTATCGGTCCCGGCCGAGAAGCCGACGAGCACCAGCAGCACGCCCGACACGATCGCGCCGATATTGGGGATGAAGGCGAGCAGGCCGGTGAGCAGGCCCATCAGGGCCGCCATCGGGATGCCGACCGCCAGACAGGCGAGCCACGTCCCGATCCCTTCGACCAGCATGCCGAGCAGGCGGCCCGCCATCAGCCGGCGCAGCGTGAAGCCCATGCGCGCAGTGGTGATGTAGAAATTCTCGCGCGACTTCATCGGCAGCATCCACGCAACGCCGCGCTCGTAGAGCCGCGGTTCGATCGCAATGAAGATGCCGAGCACAAGGATCATGACGAGGCTGGTGAGGCCGCCGAGCACGGTGCCGACCGCCGCGGTAACGCGGCCGAAGGTGCCGGCAATATTGTCGGTGATCGTCTTGGTATCGATCTGGAAGTCGCCCATGCCATGCTCGCTGGCCCAAGCGGCGATGCGCTCGATCTGTGCCATCACGACCGTCTGCAGCGTCGCGGCCTGATCGGCGATCTGCGAGCCTGCAAACATCACCGTCCAGACGAGGAAGGCGACGAGCGAGAGGCAGACGATGAGCAGGCGCCAGCCGCGCGCGATCGGCAGTACACGGCCAAGCAGGCGGGTGCCGCCGTCGAGCATCGACGCCATCACGATGCCTGCGAAGATCAGGAGGATCGGCTGAATGAGGACGATGCAGACGCCGACCAGCAGCGCGAGGCCCAGCCAGACGCCGGCGCGCAATAGCTCGGTGCGCACAAGCTGGCTGCGGATTTCGGTGGGGCCGGGGGCTTCGGTATGGGATTCGGCATCGGCTTGGGGAGGGGCTTTGGTGCTCGCTCCGGTTCTTCCTTTGGCAACCGCCATGCCTTTTGCTCCCTATTTTGTTTCGGTCTGACGCTCGGGCCGCAGGTTGGTTCCGGCGCGGCCCGATCGCAAGGCATTGAACCAGCTGACCGGATTATACCATTGCGCGCTGCCGTCGGTCGAAAAGCTGATGATCTCGGCGCGGCCGGCGATGGCGTCGAACGGGACGGGCCCGCCGAGGCCTTTGTTCGCCGTCGGCACACGGCTGTCGGCGCTACCGTCGCGGTTGTCGCCCATCAGGAAGACATGGTCGGCGGGTACGGTGACGGGTCCGTAATCGTCCGACTGATATTGCCCGAGATCGATCGTGTCGAAGGTCGCCCCGCCGGGCAACGTCTCGCGCACGATCGGCACGTCAAGCACTTCCTTGCCGTCGGCGCCGCGGGTCACGAAACCCTGCAGGCTGCTGTCGCCCGGGGTGTTGAGGTCGACGGGGATCGACAGCATCGGCTGCACCGCGCGCTTCACCGGCTTGCCGTTGATGATCAGCGCCCCGCCTTTCAGCTGGATCGTGTCGCCCGGCAGGCCGATTACGCGCTTGATATAGTCGATACGGTTTTCGGGATGTTCGAGCACGACGATGTCGCCGCGTTCGGGCAGCTTGCCGAAGATGCGCCCGGCGAATTTGGGCGCGAGGTGGAAGCTGACCGAGGAATAGGACCAGCCATAGGGATATTTGCTGACGATCAGCCGGTCGCCGTTGCGCAGCACCGGCATCATCGAATCCGACGGGATATAAAAGGGCTTGGCGACACAGCTGTGGATGCCGAGCACCAGCAGCAGGATCACCACAATATCGCGGATCAACTTGCCCCAGCTTCCTTCGTCCGCCGCTGCCCTGCCGCCTTTCCTGCGTCGCGCCATATTATCGTCAGTCCTTGATTGCTTCGATGATGACAAAGGCCTGCGCCCAGGGATGGTCGTCGGTCAGCGTCAGGTGGATATGCGCGCTGTGCCCCGCCGGGATCATCGCGGCGAGCCGTTCGGCGGCGCCGCCGGTCAGCGCCAGTGTGGGCGCGCCCGAGGGGGCGTTGACGACGCCGATGTCCTTCATGAACACGCCGCGCTTGAATCCGGTGCCGACGGCTTTGGAAAAAGCCTCTTTGGCGGCGAAGCGCTTGGCGTAGGTTCCGGCGCGCGTGAACGGCCGCCGCGCCGCCTTGGCCCGCTCGACCTTGGTAAAGACCCGATTTTCGAAGCGCTCGCCAAAGCGGTCGAGCGAATTCTGGATGCGCTCGATATTGCAGAGGTCGGAGCCGAGGCCGATGATCATCGGCGGCGCTTTCCGGAAACGGAAGCGCCGGCGGCGCGCCATGCGGTCCATGAAACAAGGTAAAGCGCCGCGGATGCGATCAGGATCGTAAGGAGGATGCCAAGATCGATCACTTGTTCGCGAAACAAGGCAACACCGACCTTTACCAGGATCAGCGCGCAAAGAAGCAAGGTGACCACCTTGAACGCGACGGTCATCCGCAGCAAAAGGCTTTGCCGGTTGGCTTTCATCCGCGCGCCTCGTCCATCAGCACCCGCATCCGCCGCACGGCATCTTCAAGCCCGGTGAAGATCGCCTCGCCGATCAGATAATGGCCGATGTTGAGTTCGGCGAGCTGCGGGATCGCAGCGACCGGAACGACATTCTCATAGGTCAGCCCGTGCCCGGCATGCGGCTCGATGCCATTCTTCCACGCGAGTGCGGCGGCGTCGGCGAGGCGGCGGAGTTCGGCTGCGCGTTCTTCTCCCTCGACATGCGCGTAGCGGCCGGTGTGGAATTCGACGACGGGAGCGCGGAGGCGCATCGCGGCCTCGATCTGGCGCGGATCAGGCTCGATAAACAGGCTGACGCGGATGCCCGCATCGTTGAGGCGGCCAACGATCGGCGCGAGATGATTATGCTGACCCGCGGCGTCGAGCCCGCCCTCGGTCGTGCGCTCCTCGCGCTTTTCGGGAACGATGCACGCGGCGTGCGGCATATGGCGCAGCGCGATCTCGACCATCTCGTCGGTCGCCGCCATCTCAAGATTGAGCGGCAGGTCAGTGGCGGCCTGGATGCGCGCGAGGTCGTCGTCGCGGATATGGCGCCGGTCCTCGCGCAAATGCGCGGTGATGCCGTCGCCGCCGACCGCCGCCACGATTTCTGCGGCGCGCACCGGATCGGGATGGTCGCCGCCGCGCGCGTTGCGGATCGTCGCGACATGATCGATGTTGACGCCGAGGCGCAGGCGGCTGCTCAATTCGCGCGGCTCCCCGGTTTGACCGCCTTGGTCGCGGCCAGTTCGGGCGGCAGTTCGTTCTCGGCATAGGTCGGAAAATTGATCGCGACGAGCGGATAGAAGGGAATACCAAGCTCAATATTGCCCGCTGAACGGTCGACGAGCGCCGCCTCGGCGATCACCTCGCCGCCTGCGGCGTTCACCGCGGCGATCGCTTCGCGCGACGACAGGCCGGTGGTCACGACATCCTCGACCATCAATACTTTCGATCCCGGCGTGATCGCGAAGCCGCGGCGCAGCTCGAAGGTGCCGGTCGGGCGCTCGACGAAAATCGCCGGCTTGCCGAGCGCGCGGCCCATCTCGTGCCCGATGATGACGCCGCCCATCGCGGGCGAGACGACGATGTCGATCGCCTGCTTGAGGTCGCGCGGCAGCTTGCCTGCGAGTGCGACCGCGAGCCGGCCGGCGCGCTCGGTGTCCATCAATACGCGGGCGCATTGCAGATAATATTCGCTGTGGCGGCCCGAGGAGAGCAGGAAATGTCCCTGCAGCAGCGCATCGGCGGCGCGGAATTCAGCGAGGATTTCGTCGTCGGTCATGGGAGATGGGATCTTTTGTTTCTATCGCCGTCCGCCATGGACGACCGGTCAGGGGCGGTGGAAATTTGCCCGCCGCAAAATAGTGTTAGAGATGCTTGAGGCAAGCGGCAAGCGGGTCTATAGCGCCCGCGAGATTCAGCCCGTCCGCCGGCTGCCCGGACCCATGTCCGGTCGCTGCAGCAGGGGGGATGGATGATCAGAATAACAACAGGCAACGGGCGGCACTATCCTTATGAAGAGCTTGAAAACCCTTGTAATTGCGGCAGCTTTGTCGCTTGGCGCGACGGGCGCGGGCTATGCCCAGGCACCCGCCACGGCGCCGGCGGCAGCGCCCGCCGCGACGGCCCCCGCGAATCCGGCGCCGGCCGCTGCCGATGCGGCTGCTCCAGCAGTGGCCGAAGCCGCGGCACCCGCGGGTGACGCGACCTATGTCCCGCTGAAGCCCGTCCCGGGCGTGGGCCAGCCGATCGATGCCGGCATCGATTTTCAGCCCCAGGTCACCCCGATCGGCGAACAGGCCTATTGGTTCAACCATGTCATCCTGCTGCCGGTGATCACGGTGATCACGCTGATCGTTCTCGGCCTCCTGCTCTGGGCCTGTCTCTTATACACATCTGACGCTGCCGACGAAGCTAGAAGTG
>CAUUIU010000296.1:0-4392 GCA_963545025.1 uncultured Sphingopyxis sp.
CAGCCGCCCTGGTCGATCGCGACGTCGACGAGCACCGAACCGGGGCGCATCGTGCCAAGCATCGCGCGGGTGACGAGCTTGGGCGCTTCGGCACCGGGGATCAGCACCGCGCCGATGACGAGGTCGGCCTCGGCGACGCATTCGGCGAGGTTCGCGCGGTTCGAGAAGCGCGTCTTGGCGCGCGCCTCGAAGAAGGTGCCGACGCGTTCGAGCACTTCGGGGTCGCGGTCGAGGATCGTGACGTCGGCGCCGAGGCCCGCCGCCATCTGTGCCGCGTTGAATCCGACGACGCCGCCGCCGATCACGCAAATCTTGCCCGGCGCGACGCCGGGGACACCGCCGAGCAGCACGCCGCGGCCGCCATGCGCCTTTTCGAGCGCGGTCGCGCCGGCCTGGATCGACATGCGGCCTGCGACCTGGCTCATCGGCTTCAGCAGCGGCAATCCGCCGTGCGGGCTGGTGACGGTTTCATAGGCGATGCACACCGCGCCCGATGCCATCAGGTCGCGCGTCTGGTCCGGATCGGGCGCGAGGTGGAGATAGGTGTAAAGGATCTGGCCGGGGCGCAACATCGCGCGCTCGACGGGCTGGGGTTCCTTGACCTTCACCACCATGTCGCAGGTCGCAAAAATCTCTTCCGCCGTCTGGACGATCTCGGCGCCTGCCTCGACATAGTAGCGGTCGTGTGCGCCGATCCCTTCGCCGGCGCCGGTCTGCACCAGCACGCGGTGGCCATGGACGACGAGTTCGCGCGCGCTCTCGGGGGTCAGGCCGACGCGATATTCGTGATTCTTGATTTCCTTGGGGGTGCCGATGATCATGCTTCGCTCTCCATGTCCGGGCCGCTGCCGATCTGGTCGCCTCGCCGCGGCTTCATGCCGCGCATATAGCATTTTGGGCGCGCGAGGTGCTTGCATATCCTTCCCGAAACCGCGACAGTTGCGCACAATTTTTGCGTATATGAGGCAAAAGGCGCACAATGTTGGACCGGATCGACGCGAAGCTGCTCGACTTGCTGCAGCGGCAGGGGCCGCGCCCCGCGGCCGAACTGGGCGAAGCGGTGGGGCTGTCGGCGTCGGCGTGCCATCGCCGTATTCGCGCGCTTGAGGCCGAAGGGATCATCGCCGGATATGCTGCAAGGCTCGATCCAGAGCGCATCGGGCTCGGGCTCGACGTGTTCGTCGACATCAGCCTGACCTCGCAGAGCGAGGAAGCGCTCACCGCCTTTGAGAGCGCGGTCAAAAGCTTCGACGAAATTCTCGAATGCCAGCTTTTGTCGGGGGCGTCCGACTATCGTCTCCGCGTCGCCGCGCGCAATGTCGCCGACTTCGACCGGCTGCACCGCCACTGCCTGTCGCGCCTGCCCGGTGTCGCCGCGATGCACAGCGCCTTTGCGCTGCGCACGATCAAGGCATTCGAAGGCTATCCCCTGCCCGACGCCGGGCCGCGCTGAGGCGAAATTTCGCGTCGCTGGTTAACGACGCCTTTACCATCCACCCGGCATAGCTTGATCACAAGTTTCACGGACGAATGCGGCGGCCGACCAGCACGTCTTTGGGAATCGTCGAGGGAACAGGATCATGGTGAAGGAAAATCCCATTCATAAGCAGCAAATCGATCCCGTGCTGATGGACGACCGCTTTCCCTTTTACGACCTCGACGGACAGCTCGCCGCCAATGCCGTGGAAATCCACCATATCATCGCGGGCCGCGAAGAAGCGATCGCGCGCGCCTATTGGGAGGCGTTCAACGCGCTGCCCAACGTCAGCAGCCGCGTCGAAGGCGACCTGTTCACATCCTATGTCCGCGGCAGCGCGCGGCACACGGTGGTCAAATATAGCGACCCCGACGGCCAAGAAGTCGCGACGATCGCGTGCCAGAACACCCATATGGCGCGGCGCGTCAAACTGCCGCTCGCGTCGGTCATGTCGTGCATCGCCGAAAGCCAGCGGCTGACCATCGAATATGTCGTCGAAGCCTGTGCCGCCGATCCCGAGCGGCTCGCGCGGCTGACGAGCGCGATCAACCGCCTCGCGATGCTCGAATTCGATATCATGCAGCGTTACGCCGAAAAGCTGGACCGCGCCGTGATCTCGGGCGAACGGCAGGCGCTCGCGGGCGATTTCGACCGCTCGATCGCCTCGCTCGTCCAGGACAGCGACGGGGTGCGCCAGAAACTCGCCAAGCAGGCCGCCTCGGCCGATCATGCGGCGAAGGACATGATCGCCAAGACGAGCGAAGTCGCCGCCGCGTCCGAGCAATCGGCGATGGCAATGCGCGAAGCCGCCTCGACCGCCGCGGGGCTGATCCGTGCGATCGAGGATGCGCGCAGCGAAGTCGAAGCCTCGGCCGCCGTCGCGACCCGCGCCTCCGAACAGGCGGGCGAAGCCGTGGCGATGTCCGACGCACTGTCGCATCACGCCGAATCGATCGAGTCCATTTTGGGCCTGATCCGCGAGATTGCCGGCCAGACCAACCTGCTCGCGCTCAACGCGACCATCGAGGCAGCGCGCGCCGGCGAATCGGGCCGCGGCTTTGCCGTGGTCGCGCAGGAGGTGAAGAGCCTGGCCAACGAAACCGCGCGCGCGACCGACGATATCGCGGGCAAGATCACCGCGATTCAGCAGGCGACCAAGGGGTCGGTCAGCGCCAACCAGTCGATCCAGGCGACGATCGTCGAGGTCCAGGAGTCGGCACAGCGCATCCGTCAGGCGATGGATGCGCAGGCGCAGACCGTCACCTCGATCACCGCCGCGGTCGACGAAACCGCACTCGCCGCCGACTCGATGTCGTCGACGATCGCGAGCATCCGCAACGATTCGGGGATGGTCGCGGGCGAGATCAGCGTGCTGAGCGAGGAATTCGCCAAGATGGGCGACCGGCTGCAGTCGCTGGAAAAGGCCGCGAGCGACTTCAGCCGCCGCGTGGCCTGAGCTTGGCAATCGGTCGTCCCCTGCCCTAAGGCGGGGGCATGACGACCCATATATTGATCACCGGCGCGAGCCGCGGCATCGGCGCGGCGATCGCCGCCGCGCTTTCCACCGACACGACAAAGACCGTCGCGCTGTCGAGCGCCGACGGCGACCTTTCCGATCCGGCGGTGCCCGGGCGGCTGTGGCAGGAAAGTCTCGACCGGCTGGATGGCCGCATCGACGTGCTGGTGAACAACGCCGGCGTGTTCGAGGCGAATCCTATCGATAGCGATGACGCCGACTGGCTCGCGGGCTGGAACCGCACGCTGCAGATCAATCTGACCGCGAGCGCCGATTTGTGCCGCCGCGCGGTGCTGCATTGGCAGGAGCGGAACTCGGGCGGCCGCATCGTCAATATCGCGAGCCGCGCAGCCTGGCGCGGCGACAGCCCCGCGCACTGGCATTATGCAGCGTCGAAATCGGGCATGGTCGCGATGACCAAGACGATCGCGCGCGCCTATGCCAAGGACGAAATCCTGGCATTCGCCATCTGCCCCGGATTCACGATGACCGGAATGGCCGACGACTATCTGGCGAGCCGCGGCGGCGAGAAGCTGCTCGCTGACATTCCGCTCGGCCGTGTCGCGATGCCCGAAGAAGTCGGCGAAATGGCGCGCTGGTGCGCGACGCAGGCGCCCGCATCGATGACCGGCGCGGTGCTCGACGTGAACGGCGCGAGCTATGTCCGCTAAATGAGCTGGATCGTCTCTCTTCCCTGTACGCGCGACGAGGCCGAGGCGCTGTCGGGCGAGATTCCTGAACTCGATGCGCTGCCCGAGGCGCCCGTCGTCGTGACGCGCGAGATCGACGAGGATGCCGGGCTGTGGCAGCTCGACGCCTATCTCGACGACAAGCCCGGCGCGGCGCTGCTCAAACTGCTCCAGTCGTTCGCGCCCAGCGCGAAGGGGCAGAAACCGGCGGTCGCGGAGCTACCCGAAGAGGATTGGGTGACGCTGAGCCAGCAGGGGCTCGAACCCGTGCAGGCGGGGCGCTTCTTTGTGCACACGAGCAGCCACGCCGACCGCGTGCCGCCGGGCACAACATCTTTCCTGATCGATGCGAGCCAGGCGTTTGGCACCGGCGGGCACGACACGACCGCGGGATGCCTGTCGATGCTCGACCGGCTGGCGCGGGCCGGCGCGAGCGCGCGCAACATCGCCGACATCGGCACCGGCACCGGCCTGCTCGCTTTCGCCGCCATGTCGCTCTGGCCGCGCGCCAAGACGATCGCATCGGACATCGATCCAGCGAGCATCTTTGTGACGCGCGACAATGCCGGGATCAACGGCGTGCCGCTTGGCGGCGGCGGCGGACGGCTCGCGCTCGCGGTCGCGCCGGGGACCGACCATCCGTCGATCCGCCACCGCGCGCCCCTGTCTCTTATACACATCTGACGCTGCCGACGAAGCTAGAAGTGTAG
>CAUUIU010000297.1:0-4380 GCA_963545025.1 uncultured Sphingopyxis sp.
CGGTCAGCACGACTTCGATATTCGCGCCCTTCAGCGTCCCGGCCGCCTGCATGGCCTTGAGCGCGAGGATCATCGTCACCACGCCGCCCTTGTCATCGGCCACGCCCGGACCGCGGGCCCAATCACCACCAGAGGCGTCGCCCTCACGCACGAACTTCTGGAACGGCGAATCCGGCTCGAACACCGTGTCCAGATGCCCGATCAGCAGCATCTTCGTGCTGCCCGCCTTCCCCTTATGCACCGCGATCAGGTGACCGGCCCGCTTGGCAGCCTCCATCGGCTTCCACGTCACGGCAAAGCCCAGCGCCTCGAACTCCGGCCGCAGCATGTCGGCCACCGCCTTCACGCCCGCCAGGTTCATCGACCCGCTATTCTGGTTCACCAGCTTTTCGAGCAGCGCGAGGCTGCGGTCCTGCTCGGCAGCGACCGTTTTCGCCATGCCGCTTTCGGCTTTCGTCAGCTTCGCCTGCGCGGTGGGAGCGAGCGCGAGCTGAAGGGCGAAAAGCGCGGCAAACGGCAGTGATTTCATGGGGGAGGCTCCTTTGGAGGCACTCTTGTGCCTTGCCCCTCCGGGCCCCGCAAGCCGTTAGCCGGGGCGTATCATGAAAATATCGCCGCCGAGGCTGACGATGAACAGATTGCCCGCGCTGTCCTCGCCGAAGGAGGCGACCTGACTGAGCGTTCCCGCGTCGGGCGCGAAGTCCTCGTTGCGGCGGGCGAAGCGCGAGGAGGCCAGCGTCTGGCCGACGACGAGGCTGGAGAAGGGGACGGTCCAGAAATTGCCCGAGATGAAGTCGCCAAAGACATATTGGCCCTGCAGCGAGGTCACCGGGCCGCGATAGACATAGCCGCCGGTGACGGTGCGGCCCTGACGCGGGCCGGTGCCGTGCAGATATTCGAGCACGGGGTTGGTGAGCCCGGCTGGCGGGGTGCCCGAGAAGGTCTGCGTACCCTCGCGGAAACGCCAGCCGAAATTGATGCCGGGCTGGGTGGTCGTCAGCATGTCGACTTCCTCGACCGCGCCCTGGCCGACATCGCCGATGATCAGCGTCGAGCCCGAAAAGGAAGCGCGGAACGGATTGCGCAGCCCATAGGCATAGACATAGGGATCGCCGCCGCCCCCGAGAAAGGGATTGCCGGGCGCGGGCGAGTAGGTGCTGCCGCCGGCGCCGACCGCGAAGCGCAAAATCTTGCCGAGCCGCGAATTGGTGTTCTGCGCATTGTTGGCGGGATCGCCGCTGCCGCCGCCGTCGCCGACCGCGACATAGACAAGGCCGTCGGGACCGTAACCGATCCAGCCGCCATTATGATTGCTGTTGTCGGCGTGCGGGATGTTGAGCACGGTGTCGTAGGCCGTCGACGAATTGGGCTGGCCGAGCGTGTAGCGCCGTACCTGCACCGCGCCGTTCGTCGCGGTCGCGACTGCGAACAACCGCTGCGACGCCGCATGGTCGGGATAGGCGGCGAGGCCGAGCAGCCCGCGTTCGCCGTCGGTGGATATGTCGGTGATGTCGAGGACGAGGGTGCGGGTGCCGTTGGCAGGGTCGAAGCGATAGACGTCGCCCCCCTTCTCGACGACGAAGACCCGGCTGTCGCCGGGGATTGGCGCGACATAGAGCGGCTGGCTGAACCCCGTACCGACGCGCACCACCGCGATGCCCTCGCGACTGTTGGTGACGGTGATGTTGACGGGCAAGGTCGCGCTGTCGCGGCCGTCGCTGACGCGCAGCACGACGGCAAAGACATTGTTGCCGTCGGCATCGCCGGCGAGGTCGTAATCGGGCGCGGCGTTGAAGCGCAGCGCGCCCGCGGCGGTGATCGCGAAAAGCGCGGCGTCGGCACCGCCGTCGATCGAGAAGGTCAGCGTATCGCCGTCGGCGTCGCTCGCGGTCGCCTGATAGGCCGCGGTCTGATTCTCGGCGAGGCTCGCGGTCTGGAGCGAGGTGAAGGCTGGGGCGCGGTTCGTCGGGCTGGGTGCGGGGCCGCCTCCGCCTCCACTGCCGCCACCTCCACAGGAGGCGAGCAACAGGGGGGTGAGGGCGAGGAAGACGCGGTTGCGCATGGCCGATTGCCTTTCGCGATCGAGCCCGCCCCTTCGGTTCAATCTGCCATCGGTGGCGCGGACCCGCAACCCCGGCGGTTTACCATGAGACGAACCTCGGGGCGACGGGCGTCAGGCGGCGTCCTTGACCTCGTCGAAATCGTCGAGCTTTTTGAGCGCGTCGCGCGCGATCTGGTTGATCGCGACGGTGTTGACCGCCAGTCCCTCGGCATCGTGGCCGGCGAGGTCGTCGATGGTGAAGGTCACGCGTGTCCGGTCCGGCGCGAGTTCCTCGAAATTGAATTTCAACCCCGCGGTCACCGCCCCGTCGTCGACGCTGTAGATCATATGCGCCTCGCGCGGGATCGACATCTGGACGGCAAACTTGACCTTATAGGCATCGGGGCGCTGCGGGGGCACAAAGGCCTGCCATTCGGGGTCGTTCTTTTCGACCACCAGTTCGTAGAGGCGTTCGGAACCCCCGTTGGTGACGAGCGGCAGGCCGGTAAAGGCGCTGTCGTTGCCGAACATCTTTGCGAACACCTCTTCGCGCGGCGCGGCGACCGTCTTGGTCTGGTTCATCAGTTTCGCCGCTCCACCGCAGCCCGTGACGAGCAGCATGGCGGCAATCAGAAACGCGTGGCGCAACATGGCGTGTTCCCCCGAAAATTCCGCGCCCGCTTATAAAGATGGCGGCTTACCAAAGCGTAAGCGGGTGACGATTTCCTGACCTGTAAAGAGTGTTTGACAGATTGCACGAACCTCCTGTAAAGAGCTCTTGACAGGCACAGGAGTGGGTGTTGGAAAATCGGGTGCGCGAATATCGGGAGCGGGCGGGGTGGAGCCAGGGCGAACTCGCCCGCCGCCTGTCGGTGTCGCGCCAGACGATCAACGCGGTCGAAACCGACAAATATGACCCCAGCCTGCCGCTCGCGCTGCGCATGGCCCGCTTGTTCGGGCTCGAAGTGCGCGAGCTGTTTATCGATCACTGGATGCCGGAGGACGAAGGATGAACAGGACAGAGAGCAAGGCGTCGCAGGTCAAGACGTCGGCGCTGAAGATGCTGGTGGGTGCGGCGGTGGGCGCGGGCTTTTCGGCAGCGGCCTTTGCGCTGGTGGGCGCGGGGTTGCTGCACGCGATGGGCCCTTCGCGAGTCGCGCTCGCCGGGGTCGGGCTCATCTATGTGCTGATGGGCGCCTTTGTCGGCTTCGGCCTGGTCGCACCGCAGGCAGGCGCAAAGCTGCTCAACGTCGGCGATGCCGACGAGCTGCGGGACGAACGGGGCATGCTTGCGCAATCGACCGCGGTGATGGGCGTCACCGGGGTGCTGCTCATCCTGCTCGCGCTGGCGCGCGCGCCGGGCTTTGCCGCCGGACCGGTTCCGGCCGAAGTGGCAATGGGCGCGCTGCTCCTTGCGACCGCCGCCGGCGTGTTCGCGAGCTGGCGGTGGCGGGGCGCGTTCGACGAATTGAGCTGGCAGCTCGGCCTCGAAGGCTGCTTCTGGGCCTTTTGCCTCAGCTGGGTCGTTCTGGTGCTCTGGGCGGTGGCCGATTTCCTGGGCTTCGGCGCTGTGCTGACGCCGATCGACGTCGTCACGACGCTTTCGGCGATGATGCTGCTCGGTTCGTTCGTCGCGATCGGCCTGCGCGGGATGATGACCCGCTGAATCGAAAGGGGCGCCCGGTTCCCCCGAACCGGACGCCCCTCGAACGCCCCAATGGTCAGGCGCTGTAGTACATGTCGAATTCGACCGGGCTCGGGGTCTGTTCGAAACGATAGACCTCGTCCCACTTCAGCTCGACATAGGCTTCGATCTGGTCCTTGCTGAACACGTCGCCCTTGAGCAGGAAGTCATGGTCGGCGAGCAGGCTGTCGAGCGCTTCGCGCAAGCTGGCGCAGACGGTCGGCACTTCGGCCAGTTCCTCGGGCGGCAGGTCGTACAGATTCTTGTCCATCGCGTCGCCGGGATGGATCTTGTTCTGGATGCCGTCGAGGCCCGCCATCAGCAGCGCCGAATAGCAGAGATAGGGGTTTGCCATCGCGTCGGGGAAGCGGAACTCGACGCGCTTCGCCTTGGCGCCCGCACCGTAGGGAATGCGGCACGAGGCCGAACGGTTGCGGCTCGAATAAGCGAGCAGCACCGGCGCCTCGAAGCCGGGGACGAGGCGCTTGTAGCTGTTCGTCGTCGGGTTGGTGAAGGCGTTCAATGCCTTGGCATGCTTGACGACGCCGCCGATGAAATAGAGGCACATGTCCGAAAGGCCGGCATAGCCGTTGCCGGCGAAGAGCGGCTTGCCCTTTTCCCAGATCGAGATGTGGGTGTGCATGCCGCTGCCGTT
>CAUUIU010000298.1:0-4377 GCA_963545025.1 uncultured Sphingopyxis sp.
CCGGGCGGGGGGGCGACCACACGACCCGTGCGCAACCTCCCCCCCCCCCCCGCCGGGGGGGGGGGGGGGGGGCGGCGGGGGGGGGGGGGGGGCCCCCCCCCCCCCACGGCGGCGCCAAGGCCCCTCCGTCAGCCTCTTCGAGGCTGCCACCTCCCCATGCCTGCGGCACAGGGAGGATCGACTTGGCGATATCTCATCATTCAAGCTATGCCGCTGGCATGATCGCCCCCTACGCCTTCACCCAAGCCCTCTGCCGCGCTCCCGCTCCATCGGCCGTCAACGGAATCCGCGCCGATGGCGGCCCCGATCCCGATTTCACCGGCCTTGCCGCCGAACATGAGGCCTATGTGGCGACGCTCCGCGATCTCGGTCTCGCGGTCGACGTCCTCGAACCGCTGAGCGACTTCCCCGACGCGCTGTTTACCGAAGACGTCGCGCTGACCTTTCCCGAGGGCGCGATCCTGCTCCGTCCCGGCGCACCGAGCCGTGCGGGTGAGGTCGCGCATATCCGCGACGCGCTCGCGGCTCGGCATTCGACCCTGCTCGAAATGATGACCGGTCATGCCGATGGCGGCGATGTGCTACGCCTCGCCGACCGGGTAATCATCGGCCTGTCCGACCGCACCGACCGCGCGGGCGCCACCGAGCTCGCGGACCTTCTCGAACGGCTCGGCTATCGTGCCGAGATCGCGGTGACGCCCGCGGGGGTGCTCCATTTCAAGACCGGTTGCAGCCTGATCGACGAAAAGACGATCCTGGCCGTGCCCGCGATGCGCGACTGCCCCGAGTTTGCCGGTCTCGAGGTCGTGCTGACCCCGCCCGGCGAGGAAGGCGCAGCAAATATACTCCGCGTGCGCGACACTGTCCTCGTCGGCGCGCGCTGGCTGGCGACGCAGGCGATGCTGGCGGCGCGCGGCGTGCCTTTCCGCCCGATGGTGACCGAGCAGATCGCGCGCATCGATGCCGGGCTCAGCTGCATGTCGCTGCGCTGGTGACGGCGTCGAAAATCGCTGTCCTACAATATCTTGCTGCGTTAGCGTCACCGACATGATGCCAACCCCGACCGTGCGCCCGACCACTGCATTTGCGAGTGAAGTTAGGCCGTTTTCCGCCATTTCTGCCTTGGCGTATTTCGGTCGATGACGGCTGCTCCGGCGCGTCCCGAAACGCAAAGACGCCTGCTGGGCCTGCTGCTTGTGCTGCTGTTGCTGGCTCAGATCGACCAGCCTTATCCCGAGGTTGCGCTGCTCCAGCATATCCCGACGATGCTGCTGCTCGTCGCCTCGCCCTGGCTGCTGCGGCGCTGGCCGCTGTCGACGGCCTCGGTCGCGTGCATCGTGGCGTTCATGGCGCTCCACACGCTCGGCGGGCGCTACGCCTACAGCAATGTCCCCTATGACGATTGGGCGCGCGCGTTGACCGGCACGACGCTGTCGGACGCCTTCGGCTGGACGCGCAATCATTACGACCGGCTCGTCCATTTCGCCTTCGGTGCCCTGTCGGTAGTCCCCGTGGCGGAGATCGGCCGGCGCTGGGGCGGCCTCGGCCCGCGCGGCGCCGCCTTAACCGTGCTTGGTTGGGTCCTGGCCATATCCTGCCTGTACGAGATTTTCGAATGGCTGCTCACCATCGTTGCGGCGGGGGAGACCGCCGACCGCTATAATGGTCAGCAGGGCGATATCTGGGACGCGCAAAAGGACATGGCGCTCGCGGCGCTGGGTGCCATAATGGCCATGGTCTTGACGAGGAGGCGGCGATGAAGCGGTTTATGGGCGTAACGATTCTGGTTTTGCTCGCGGCGTGCAAGCCGACCCCCGACAAGGCCCAGGCCGGCGACGACAGCATTCCGCCCGCCGCACCGCCGGTGCCCGAGGCCAAGGCCGATGGCCCGAACGCCGCAACCACCGCCGTCAGCCTCGACGGCGAGGGGCTGCGTTTCGTCGACAAGAGCAGCGGCAAGACCAGCCTGCTCGCGTTCGGCGTCCCGCGCGCGCAGGCCGAAACCGCGCTCGCCAATGTCGCGGGCAAGGAGGATGACCGTAGTAGCAACCAGGAATGCGGCGCGGGCCCGATGGAATTCACCCGCTACGACGCGATGACGCTCAACTTCCAGGACGGCAAATTCGCAGGCTGGTTCCTCGGCAATGAACCGGGCGCCGCAACCTATTCGACGATGAGCGGCATTGGCGTCGGTACGACGCGCGCCAAGGCGTCCGAGTTGGTCTCGATCGTCGATCTGGAGGACAGCACGCTGGGCGAGGAGTTCAGCATCGGCACCGGCGACAATCTCATCGGCGGCATGTTCGCCGCGCCCGGCGATGCGGCAAAGATCGACGCGCTGTTCGCGGGCACCAACTGCTTCTTCCGCTGATGCCGACCACGATCACCGGCGGCTGCCGATGCGGGCAACTGCGCTACAGCTTCGAGCAGGACGGGCCGCTGCTCAACTATTGCTGCCACTGCCTCGACTGCCAGAAATCGACGGCGAGCGCGTTCGCCGATCAGCTGATCGTCTCGACCGATACGTTGACGCTGACGGGGCGCAGCGTGCCCTATTCGACCGAGCGCGCATCGGGCGGCACGACAACCAACCAGCACTGCCCCGAATGTTTCAGCCGCGTGTGCAGCGCGAACACCGTCTATCCCGCGATGACGATCGTGCGCGCCGGCACCCTCGACGATCCATCGGGGCTCGAACCCTTCGCGCATATGTGGACCAGCCGAAAACGCGGCTGGATCGCGATCGACCCGGCGGTGCCGGTCTTCGAGGAAACCCCCGACCCGGCGGAATTCATGCGGCTGGCGATGGCGCGCCGTGCGGGCTGAACCTTCAGTGTCCCATATCGGCGGCCGACGCCTTCGGCCCGCCGGGCTTCGGCGGGCGTAGCAGCAGCACCAGCGGCACTGACGCCAGCGTCACCCACATCATCAGCAAGAAATCGTCGATATAGGCGACCATCGCCGCCTGCCGGTTGATCTCGGCGTTGACCATCGCCATCGCCGCGTCGCCTGCGATGCCGAAGCGGTCGGCGGTCGACGGGTCGAGCAGGCTGACCGAACTGTTGGTGACATGCGCCGCCAGATCCTCGTGGCTTGTCTGGATATTCGCGCCGAGCAAAGTGGTAACGATCGAGATGCCGACTGAGGCGCCGATGCTGCGGAAAAGGTTGAGCAGGCTCGACCCGTCGGTGCGATATTGCGGCTGGATCGTCGCGAACGCCATCGTATTGAGCGGAATGAAGATCAGCCCCATGCCGAGTCCCTGCACCAGACCGCTGATGATCACCGGCTGCATCCCCATCATCAGCGACCAGTGGCTCATCTGCCACAATGAATAGGCGGCAATGAGCAGGCCGGTGCCGACCATCCAGCGCGCGTCGATCTTGCCGAGCAACTGCCCCGCGACCCACATGCTGGCGAGAATGCCGATCCCGCGCAGCGCGAGGATGATGCCGGTGTCGATCACCGGCCAACCGAACAGATTCTGCAGCATCGGCGGCAGCAGCGCCATCGACGCGAACATCACGACGCCGATCACGATCATGAAGCCCATCGCGGTGACGAGATTGCGGTCGGCGAGCATCGCGCGGCTGAACAGCGGCGCGCGTGCGGTAAACATGTGGACGATGAACATCCAGAGACAGGAAATGGCGACACCCAGTTCGATCCAGATTTCGATGCTGTCGAACCAGTCCTGATGCGCGCCGCGATCGAGCATCAGCTGGAGCGCGGCGAGCCCCAGCGCGAGCATCGAGAATCCGAACAGGTCGAACCGGCGGTCGCTCTTTCGCGTCGCGGGGAGCAGTGCCCACATCATCGCGAGGGTGATGAGGCCGACCGGCAGGTTGACATAGAAGACCCAACGCCAGTTGACGCTTTCGGTCAGCCAGCCGCCGAGCACGGGCCCCAGGATCGGGCCGATCATGATCCCCATGCCCCAGATCGACATGGCGCGCGCGTGGCGTTCGGGCGGGTTGATATCGAGCATCACCGATTGCGACAGCGGCCCGATGAAGGCCGCGAAAATGCCTTGCAGAAAGCGGAAGACGACCATCTGTTCGAGCGACTGCGCGGCGCCGCACGCCATCGAAGCGACGATGAACCCCGCGATCGCGGCGAGGAACAGTTCGCGCCGCCCGATGCGATCGGCGAGCCAGCCGGTGATCGGCATCGCGATCGCCGACGCGAGGATATAGCTCGTCAGCACCCACGTCACGGTCTCGCTCGTCGCGCCGAGCGCCGACTGCATGTGCGGGATGGCGACATTGGCGATCGTCGTATCTGTCTCTTATACACATATCCGAGCCCACGAGACACAGAGCGATCTCGTATGGCGGCGTGTGGGTGAAAAAAGGGGGGGGGGGGGGGGGGGGGGGG
>CAUUIU010000299.1:0-4362 GCA_963545025.1 uncultured Sphingopyxis sp.
ACACTTCTAGCTTCGTCGGCAGCGTCAGATGTGTATAAGAGACAGGCCGATATTGACCAGCCATTCGCGGCCGATCGAGGCCTCGACCAGGATATCGGCGATGACGGCGCGCGCGAATGCGGGGCGCTCCATCGCCATTTTTTCGAGCGCGGCGAGCGGGACGACAGCCAGCTCGACCGCGGTCAGCGCCTGCAGATTATGGTCGACGCGGCGCAGGTAGAGCGACTGGAAATCGAGCGGGTCTCCCGGAATTTTCAGCGCGACGATCTGCCGCCCGCCGTCGGACACAAGCTTGTGGCGATAGGCGAAGCCCGAGAGGAGCAGTGGGCAGACATGCGCCTGTTCACCCTCGCGCAAGATATATTCATTGGGGCCGAGCACGCGCAGCGAAAAGGGCAGCGACAAAATTGCCTCTTGGTCGATAGTCGACAGCAGACTGTGACTGAGCAGTTTGCGCGCGAAGATGTCGAGCCGGCCGCCGGCGGCTTCACCCGACGAAGGCGGTTCGGACAGGGTTGGTGGCGCGTTCCGGCTCATCGATATTCCCTTCGTCCCTATGTGCCCATATCGTCTCCAACGCATGATCCGGACCGAGGGTTTCGATTATTCGACTTTCCCAACCTGAGTTAATTCCGCGGCGCGCGAAACACGCTACTTACCAAAGAAGCGACGGTCGATATGACGGGGGAGCAGATGACTTCCGATCGCGAGGAGAAGTGCTGGGTCTTGGCGCGGGAGGCGGAGCGTGATCATGGCGACGCAGCTGAAGCATATGCGCTCACGCAGTCGGACCTTGCCAGCGCTTCCGGCGACAACGAAAGTGCTGCAGTCTGGCACGCTGCCGCAGTGTTGCTCCGCGACCTCCATTCGATCGGTCGCCCCATAAGAAAACTTGCTAAGCCGGAACGCGGGTCGCCCTGAATTCATTGCGTATTCTGGTCGTTCGGCGCGGCCGCGTTGCTGTAAAAACAACGAACTTAACCTGTGTGAATGTTTGGTCTTTGCGCACAGCACATCAGGCCCCCTCAGCGGGGGATAATCAGTTTGACGTTTAGCAAGATTTTGAATCGATTACTGTCGCCTCGCGAGCGCATGAACTGGGAAGCCAGCCTCGCGCGAAACGCCCGCGATTATCCAAAAGGCACGGACCTGGTACGCGAGGGCGAACGCCCCGCCGCGCTGCATGTCGTGTTGTCGGGCTGGGTCCAGAAATACAAGCAATTGCCCGACGGCCGCCGGCAGATTTTGGCGCTCGTGCTACCTGGCCAGCCGTGCGACCTCGGCCTGTTCACCGTGGCGCGCGCCGACCATTCGATATCGACGGTCCGGCGCGTCACCGTTGCCGAAATCGGTCGCCAGGAAGCGACCGCACTGATCGAGCAATGCCCGAACCTCGCCATGGTGCTGGGCTGGAGCGAGATCGTCGCCGCGGCGATCCAGCGCGAATGGACGATCAATATCGGCCAGCGCAACGCGATAGAACGTGTCGCGCAATTGATGTGCGAGATTTTTGCCCGCCAGCGCGGCATCCCGACGTCGGGCGGTGGTGAATGCGATTTTCTGCTGACGCAGTGGCAGCTTGCCGAGGCGACGGGGCTGACGCAGGTCCATGTGAACCGAACAGTGCAGGAATTGCGGCGGCGCTGTTCCGTCGAACTTCGCAACCTGCGCCTCTATATTCCTGACTTTGCAGAGCTTGCCCGGCTGGCGTCGTTCAACGCCAATTATCTCCATCTGGGCGAGGCCGATCTGGCGGCGGAGCGGGCGGCGGCGCTGTTCGGCAGGACTGCCCCCGCCTGATACCGTGTCCGCAAGATTTTCTTTCGACATCGTGAGGTCCGGCCAGCTTGCCTCGCGTGCCTGTGCGTGCAAGGGACGCCGTCGCGAACAGCGATGAGGTAATTCGATGTATTTCGACGTGGTGATCGTGGGAGCGGGGCATGGTGGCGCGCAGGTCGCGATCATGCTGCGCACGCAAAAGTTCGAAGGTACGATCGCGATCATCGGCGACGAGCCCGAACTTCCCTATGAACGCCCGCCGCTGTCCAAGGAATATTTTGCGGGCGAGAAGGAATTCGAGCGAATTCAATTGCGTCCGGCCAAATATTGGGACGAGCGCGAAGTGACGATGTTGCTCAGCAAGCGCGTCTTGTCGGTCGATCCCGCCGCGCACAGCGTCACCACCGACGGCGGCGAGACGATCGGCTATGGCAAGCTCGTCTGGGCAACGGGCGGCAGCCCCCGCATGCTTCCCATTCCCGGCGGCGACCTGCCCGGCGTGCAGGGCGTGCGCACCCGCGCCGACGCCGATACGATGAAGGCGGCGTCCGAAACCGCGCGCCAGATCGTCGTCGTCGGCGGCGGCTATATCGGGCTCGAAGCCGCGGCGGTGCTGAACAAGGCAGGCAAAAAGGTCGTGCTGCTCGAAGCGCAGAACCGCGTGCTCGCGCGCGTCGCGGGTGAGGATCTGTCACGCTTTTACGAGAAGGAGCATCGCGATCATGGCGTCGAATTGCACCTCGGGGTCTGCGTCGATGCGATCGAAGGCGAGGATCGCGCTACCGGTGTCCGCCTGTCCGACGACACGGTCATTCCCGCCGATCTGGTCATCGTCGGCATCGGCATTGTGCCCGCGGTCGAGCCGCTGATCGCAGCGGGCGCCGAGGGCGGAAACGGCGTTCTCGTCGACCGGCTGTGCAAGACCAGCCTGCCCGATATCTACGCGATCGGCGACTGCGCTGCGCATGAGAATGATTATGCCGGGGGCGCCCGTATCCGCCTCGAATCGGTGCAGAATGCCAATGACCAGGCCAATGTCGTCGCCAAGGGCATCGTCGGCGACGAAGCGCCCTATCACGCCATCCCCTGGTTCTGGTCGAACCAATATGACCTGAAGCTGCAGACGGCCGGCCTCTCGACCGGCCACGATGAGGCGGTGCTGCGCGGCGATCCGGCGACACGCAGCTTCTCGGTCGTGTATCTCAAAGCGGGTAAGGTGATCGCGCTCGACTGCGTCAACGCGACCAAGGACTATGTGCAGGGGCGCATGATCGTCACCGCCGGCCTCGTCGCGACGCCCGAGCAGCTTGCCGACACCGAAACCCCTTTGAAGGCGCTGCTGCCCGCCTGACGCCTACCAGCGGATCGTCGCGCCGACCGTGCCGCCGTAGCGCCGGCTGCGCGGGCCGTCGGCGTCGAACGCATAGTCCCCCTTCACATGCACCGCGACCCTTTCGCCGAAGTGTGCGATCAGGCCGGCGCCGAGCTCGGCCTCGGTCCGGCCCAGGTCGGTGCGGATCGGATCGGGGCCGAAGCGCGTCGCTTGATTGTCCGAGAAACCGTGCCACAGGCTGGCGTGGACATAGGGCTGAAAACCGCCATATTCGCCCTGAAGGCGGAGACCGGCGCGTCCGGTGAGCACATCGCCTGAAGCAAAGTCGATCGTCGAGAAGGCGTCGGCGCGGTCGTCGAGCTTCACCTGTTGCCACACAAGCTGTGCCTGCGGCTCCAGCGACCAGCGGGTCGACAGCGCGATCGGATAGCCGGTCTCGAGCGACGCGGTCCAGCCACGGCCGTCGATCCCGATCGCTTCGCCCGAACTGGCCGAGCTTTCACCGTCGAACCAGCTGTGCATGACGACGACATCGATATACCAGCCGCCGTCACCGACCAGCGTCGCATAGCCCGCGAGGCTCGTCGCCTTCACGTCTATCTGCCCAACGGCCAGATCGTTCCAGCCAAGCGCGCCGCCGCGGACGGCACCGTCGGTCGTCGAGCGCCCGACGAAAGCGCCGAGACGGATGTTCGTCCCGCCCGTTTCGCTCCAGCCGGCGAAATCCTGTCCGACCTGGAAGCCCGAGAGATCGCCGTCGAGCGACGGAGCGACATCGCCATTCCATTTGACCTTGCTCTTTTCGGCAAAGACGCGGCCCCATGTCGCGGGCAGCACGCCGCCGCCGCGTAGCAGCGCCTGTTCAACGCGGCGTTCGTGGAAGGTGCCGAGTGTCGCACTGGCGAGGTGATGCGCAACAGGTACCGTCGCGACGAAGGCTGCGACCTCGGGGCGATAGAGCGGCACGATATCGGCAACGACCGGTGTTGCCCCCGGCGTCGGCGGTTCGGCGGCGGCATCGGGAACAGGCGAAGGCAGCGGTGCCGGGTCGACCGGTGGTTCGGGCGGCGGCGGTGGTGCGTCGGGTGCCGGTGCCGGTGGTGGCTCCGGCGTTGGCGCCGGCGGCGGGTCTGTGACGGTCACCGGCGGTGCGGGGTCAACGGGGTCGGGATCGACCGGCGTCGGCTCGGGCGGCGGCTGTCTCTTATACAAATCTGACGCTGCCGACGAAGCTAGAAGTGTAGATCTCG
>CAUUIU010000300.1:0-4344 GCA_963545025.1 uncultured Sphingopyxis sp.
ATCGTGTGCTCGGAGATGTGTATAAGCTACAGCTTTCGGGCGGGCTTGGCCTGATCCCGATCGATACGATCC
Source organism: uncultured Sphingopyxis sp. (assembly GCA_963545025.1). Taxonomy (GTDB): domain Bacteria; phylum Pseudomonadota; class Alphaproteobacteria; order Sphingomonadales; family Sphingomonadaceae; genus Sphingopyxis. The sequence continues at coordinate 73 of CAUUIU010000300.1, forward strand.
GTTTTGAGGGCGTGACGGTACGCTTCGACGGCGACGGAAAATGTTCTGGCGCGGCGGGGCGTGTGCAGCTGTCGGTCGCCGCGCCGATCGCCGGGCTCGATTTGTCGCGTGGGCTGTCGGGGCCGCTGACTTGCGCGAACGGTCGTGCACAGGCGGCGCTTGCCAGCCAGTCGGGCATGGAGCGGCTGACTTTGTCGTTCGACGGCAGCGGCGCCTATCGCGCGCAGTTCGCGATCAACGTCGACCGCGATCCGGCGATGGCCGCGGCGCTTTCGGCGCTTGGCTTCAGGGCCGGGTCGGGCGGGTTCGTGCTGGCGACTTCGGGCCGCTTCTGACGTGGAGATCCTCGACGCCTTGCCCTTTGGCACGGGCGTCGCACTGGCGACCTTGCTCGGGCTGATCTTCGGCAGCTTCATCGCGACGCTGGTCTTGCGCTGGCCCGCCGGACGCTCGGTGCTCGGGCGATCGCAGTGCGACGGCTGCCAGCGCTTGCTCGCACCGTGGGATATGGTGCCTTTGCTCTCGGCGCTTGTCGCGCGCGGCCGCTGCCGGGCGTGTGGCGCCGCGATCGACCCGTTCCATAGCCGCGTCGAACTTGCCTCGGGTGCCATCGGCGCTCTCGCGCTCGCGCTGATGCCCGGCACGGCGGGCTGGCTCTGGGCGTTGTTTGGTTGGTTGATGCTGCCGCTCATCCTGCTCGACGCCCGCCATTTCTGGCTTCCCGACCGGCTCAATCTTGTGCTGGCGGGGGCGGGTCTGCTCGTCGCGGGGCCGATGCTCGACACGGCGCTGATCGATCGCTGGATCGGCGCGTTGGTCGGTGGCGGGACGCTGGCGCTCGTCGCTTGGGCTTACCGGCGCAGCCGCGGCGCCGAGGGCATGGGCGGCGGCGACCCCAAACTCGTCGCGGCGGTCGGCGCTTGGCTTGGCTGGCAGGCGCTGCCGTTGATGCTGTTGCTCGCCAGCGTCGGCGGAATTGTCTGGGCGCTCGTCACACAACGAAAAGGGGACCAGTCGCTGGCTGAGCGACGGGTCCCCTTCGGTGTCTTTCTCGGCACCGCGGCCTTTGCCGCCGTGCCATTGTGGCCGCTGATCAGCGGCCGATAACGACGGTCACCGCGCGGCGGTTCTGCGCATAGGCTTCCTCGTTCGAGCCGAGCGCCGCCGGACGTTCCTTGCCATAGCTGATCACGCTGATCCGCGACGGATCGACGCCCAGCGAGGCGAGGTAGTTTTTCGCGGCGTTGGCGCGGCGTTCGCCAAGCGCGATATTATAGTCGCGGGTGCCGCGTTCGTCGGCATGACCCTCCAGCGTGACGCGCACCGCGGGGTTGCGGGCGAGCCACTGCGACTGGCTCTGCAGCGTCGCCTGATCCTGTGCATCGACATTATATTGGTCGAGGTCGAAGAAGATGCGGTCGCCCGAAGCGCCGACGCTGGCCAGGAAATCTTCCTGCGATCCGGGGACGACGCCGGTTCCGGTGTCGGTACCGGTGTCGGTGCCCGTGCCTTCGGGCGCGGGGGGGAGCTGCTCGGGCGCTTTCTTTGCGCACGCACCAACAGCAAGCATGGTGATCGCCGCGATCATCGCGGTGGTTTTCCGTATCGTCATGTCTTCTGTCCTTTTCTGTTGCACTCAAATCATGCGAGCGCGGGATGAACCGATCCTTAAATACGGCGATTCAACCCCGCGAATTTCCTTTGGTTCCGCCGCTTCAGGGCAGGACCGGGCCCCAGCTCGGGTCCGATCCGTCCTGCGGGGTCGGCAGGCGGCGCAGGTTCACGCCGGTCAGGTCGACCTGCCACAGGCTCGACTTGCCTTCGCGGCCGGGCGAGGTGCGGAAGAACTGGATGACACGGCCGTTCGGCGACCAGGTCGGCGCCTCGTCCTGCCAGCTGTTGGTGAGCAGCCGCGTGCCGCCGCCCGAGGGCGTCATCACGCCGACGCGGAACTCGCCGCCGCCCATGCGGGTGAAGGCGATGAGGTCGCCGCGCGGCGACCATTCGGGGGTGGCGGCGCGTCCGCCGCCGAAGCTGATCCGCTGCTGGTTCGACCCGTCGATGTTCATCGTATAGATTTGCTGGCTGCCCGACCGGTCGCTTTCGAACACGATCTTCCTGCCGTCGGGCGAGAAGCTGCCGCCGACATCGATGCCCGGCGTGCTGGTCAGCCGCACCGGCGTGCCGCCGTTCGCCGAGATACGATAGATGTCGGTGTTGCCGCCGACCGCCATCGAATAGAGAATCTGCGATCCGTCGGGCGACCAGCGCGGCGCGAAGGTGGCGTTGGCGCTTTCGGTCACCAGCTTCTGCGATCCGTTCGCCACATCATAGATGAAGACGCGGACGCGGTTGTTGAGATAGGAAACATAGACGATCTTCTTGTAATCGGGCGAGAAACGCGGGCTGATCGCGAGCGCCTGACCGTTGGTGATGAAGCGGTGGTTGCCGCCGTCGCTGTCCATGATGGCGAGGCGCTTGATGCGGTTCCCCTTGGGGCCGCTCTCGGCGATATAGGCGACGCGGCTGTCGAAGAAGGGCGCCTCGCCCGACAGGCGCGAATAGATGGCGTCGGCGCATTTGTGCGCGGCGCGGCGCCAGTCGGCGGGCTGGATCACGAAACCCTGCCGCACCAGCTCGCTGCCGAGCGCGGTGTCATAGAGATAGCAGCCGACGGTCAAATTGCCCGTCGCGTCGGCGCGCACGAAGCCGTGCACGCCATTTTCGGCATTGCGCGCGGTCCAGTCGGCGAATTGCGGCGCGGTGACCTCGCCCATCGTGATCGCGCGCACGCTGCCGGGGCCGAGCGGCGCATAGAGTCCGCTGCGCTCAAGGTCGGCGGCGATGATCTCGGCGATCTGGCGGCCGAGCGTATCGGTGCGCAGGCCGGCGACCGATTGCACTGCGGGGGTCGCGAGCGCCGGCACCGCGATGACGGTGCGCTCCTGCGACAATGTGCCCTCGATCGTCTCGCGCGGTTCGGTCGGCGTGACGACGGGCGGCGTGGGCGCGGTCTGCGCGAACACCGGGGCGGTGGTCAGCAGCAGGGCGAGCGAAAATGTGATCGGGCGCAGCATGGAACCTACCTTTTGATGAAATCGAGCGTGTAATTCTGCCAGAAGCTGTAATTTTCCTCGGGCAGGTCGAAGGGCGCGGCCAGTTCGACCGCACGTTTTGCGCATTCCTGATGGCGCTGGACCTGGAACTTGTTGCTGTCGTTATCGCCGGTCGTCGTGACGCTGGTGAAGCCTGCGAGCGCACCCGACTGGGTCAGACGGAATTTCACCACGGTCTTCAACTGGTCGACGTCGACCCCGGTCACGCGGCAGCCGTTCCAGCGCGGCGCGACGGCGGACTTGATGCTGACGTCGATCGAGCGGCGCACCTCGGCGGCGGTCGTCGCGGCGGGCGCACCCTTGTTGGGCGGCGCCTTTGTTTGCTCACGGCCCAGCCCTTCGGTGATGCCGTCGAGGCGGCCGGTCGGGCGCGTTTGCGTCTTCTTCGTTGGCGGGGTCTTCGGCGCGGCCTTGGGCGCCGCCTTCGTCACGGCCGGAGCTTGCTTCTTCGGCGGCGTCGGGATCGGCCGTGCGACCTGCTTGGGCGTCGGCGCCGCGGTCGGCCGCACGATCGGCTGGGGCAGCGGCGGCGTCGGCACCGGTTCGGGCGCCGCGATGTCGATGGCATCTTCTTCGCCGAGGCGTGCCGACGGCGGCGCTTCGGTGATGATCGGCGCGCTCGACTGCACCGCACTCTCGGCGACCAGATCGACCTCCATCGGCGGATTGTCGAAGCGGCGGTCGCCCGCGGTCCATTGCACCGACAGCAAGCCAATGATCAGGACATGCGCCGCCACCGCGATGGCGACGCCGCGTCCTTCATTCCCCCTCACTGCCCGAGTTTCGGCCATTTCCTGACCCTATTGCCCGGTTTCTGAACCGTCGGTGACCGCAGCTTCGGCCGCCGGCGTTTCGTTCGCGCCAGTGGTGACGAGCGCGATGCGCGTCAGCCCGGCGCGGTTGAGTTCGCCCATGATCCGCATCACGCGGCCGTAATCTAGGCCTTTGTCGGCGCGCAGCATGATCTGGCGCGGCCGGTCCTGGCCTTCGTTCCCGCGCGCGATCGCATCGAGCCGGGCGGGAAGCTCGGCCTCGGGCACGACCTCATCGCCGATATACAGCGTGTCGTCGGCATTGATCGACAGCTGTACGGGCTCCTGTTCCTCGGTCTCTGTCTCTTATACACATCTCCGAGCCCACGAGACACTGAGCGATC
>CAUUIU010000301.1:0-4338 GCA_963545025.1 uncultured Sphingopyxis sp.
GCGGCATGACACCGCGATCCTGCATCCGCCGTGAACGGCGGGCCTAGATTCTTATCAGATACGCTTCGACAGCGCGATGGCTGCACGGCAGCCCGCGCGAATCGCAAAGCTGAGCAGCGGATAACCCGGCGCGCTTTCGGCGCCCGCGGCAAGCGCCGCTTCCTTGTGCTCGAGCTCCTCGGCGCGGAAATCGGCGACCGCGGCGCTGAGTTCGGGGTCGCTGTCGCCCAGTTCTTCGAGCTGGTGCTGGTAATGGCGATCGATCTCGGTCTCGACGGCGGCGGTACACGCCATCGCGGCGCGCGGGCCCATCGCGGCGGTTACGGCGCCGAGCGCGAAGCCCGCGACATTCCAGATCGGCTGCAGCGCGGTCGGGCGCACACCCCTTTTTGCGACCATCGTATCGAAGAATTTGCGGTGGCGCTCTTCCTGCTCGGCCATATGCGCGATCTCGCGCGCCATCGGGTGGCGGTCGCCCATCACCGCAAGCTGGCCGGCATAGATGCGCGTCGCGCCATATTCGCCCGCCTGGTCGACGCGGATCATCGAGGCTGTGCGCTTTTCGCTCATACCGCCGATGTGGTCCGGTGGCGCAGCAAGGTCAAGACGAACGCCGCCGCGCCGAGCGAAAAGATCGCGTTGAAACCCGCGAGCGAAATCCCCGCGAGCGTCCATTGCGGCACGTCGCAGCGGGTGACCGGTGCGGCCATGATCTGGTCAAGCGAAATCGGTCCGGTGGCGCCGGTGCTGCATGTCGTTAGCCCCTCCCAGAAACCATATTCGACCCCGGCGTGAAACACGCCGATCGCGCCGCTGATCGCGATCGCGACGGCGGCGAGGATCGTCAGCGCCCGCATTGCGCCATCATTGCGGCGCAGGATGAGCGCGAGCAGGGCGAGCAGGATTGCCGCCTGATGCGGCCAGCGCTGCCAATAGCACATCTCGCACGGATGGAGCCCGAAGCCATATTGCGACACGAGCGCGCCGCCATAAAGAAGGACCGGCGCGGCGAGCGCGATGAGCGGCGCGGCGCGGCGCGAGGTCAGCATCGATGGTCGCCCTTAGTTGCGCGCGGTCGGCTTGGCGGCAGGCTTGGCGACGGGGGGCTTGGTCCCCTGCGCCATGCGCGGCGCCAGCGGGCTGATCCGCCCGATCGTCTGCAGCGCATAGTATAGCTGATAATCCTCGATGCCCTTGGCCTTCAGATCGGCCGGGGTCGCGGTGAAGCGCGGGTCGGCCTTTTCGTCCTTTTCGAGCAGCCCGTCGTCGACCTTCTTCTCGTTGATCAGATGGCGGCGCAGGTCGCTTTCGCGGAACTTGGGGCGCGAGGCGTAATCGGGATCGGTCAGCTGCGGCACGCGGATGTCGGGATCGATCCCGCCTTCCTGCACGCTGCGGCCCGACGGCGTGTAATAGCGCGCGGTGGTCAGGCGGAGCGCGGTGGTGTCGGACAGCGGCAGCACCGTCTGCACCGACCCCTTGCCGAAGCTGCGCTCGCCCATCACGACCGCGCGATGCTGATCCTGCAGCGCGCCGGCGACGATTTCCGACGCCGACGCCGAACCCGCGTCGATCAGCACGACGACGGGCGCACCGCCCGCGAGATCGCCGGGCTCGGCGAAATAGCGCTCGATATCGCCCTTGCGGCGCCCGCGCTGCGAAACGATTTCACCCCGTTCCAGAAAAACGTCACTAATCCCCACAGCCTCGTCGAGCAGTCCGCCGGGGTTCGAGCGCAGGTCGAGAACCCAGCCGCGCGGCTTGCGGCCCATCGACTTTTCGACCGCCATCATCGCGGCCTTGAGGTCGCGCGTCGCGTCGGCCGAAAAGCTGGAGATGGTCAGCACGCCGACATCGCCCTTGGTTTCCCATTTGACGGGTTTCAGGTCGATGATTTCACGCGTCAGCGACAATTCCATCGGCTTGTCATGGCCTTCGCGCACGACGGTGATGTCGATCTTGGTGCCGGGCTTGCCGCGCATCTGATCGACCGCTTCGTCGAGGGTCAGGCCAAAGATCAATTCCTTGTTGATGTGGGTGATATAATCGCCCGCCTTGATCCCCGCCTTGTCGGCGGGGGTGTCGGCGGTCGGCGTGATCACCTTCACCACGCCGTCTTCCATCGTCACTGACAGGCCCAGCCCGCCATATTCGCCGTCGGTCTGGGTCCGCAGCGTCGAATAGCCGCTCGCGTCGAGATAGCCCGAATGCGGGTCGAGGCTGGCGAGCATGCCGTTGATCGCGCCTTCGATCAGCTTCGAATCGTCGACGGGCTCGACATAGTTGGATTTGACCTCGAGGAAGACGTCCATGAAGCGCGAAATCTCGTCCGTCGTCTTGCTGTCGACGGTCGCCATCGCTCCGGTCGCCAGCGGTACCAGCGCCAGCGTGCTGAGCGCGGCGGCGCCCTGCCACAGGGCAAAACGGCGCTTGGGAGAGGCGGCGGTCTTGATCGAGTCGGTCATATGCGTCTTTCACTCAGGCGGAATTTCCCGCCATATATAGCCCAGCGCACCATCCTCCTACGCATTTGGATAGCCGTCAAGCACTGCATCCCGATAAGGAACAGCGTCCGAACGGGGGATTAATGCGAGATCAGGAGAGCATCGCGACGATGTCGACGGGACGGCCGGCGCGCCGCAACTCGACGGTGATGCGGCTGTCGTCGGATCCGGCACGGCCGATCGGCGTTCCCGCCTCTAGCGTGTCGCCGACCGTGACCGACAGGCCGATCATGCCGGTAAGCAGCGAAGTCCAGCCCCCGCCATGGTCGATGATCACGATCTTGCCATAGCCGCGATAATCGCCGGCGAAGCTGACGCGGCCCGGCGCGGGGGCGACGACCTGCCCGCCCGGGCGCGCAGCGATCGTGACGCCGCGCGATCGCACGCCGCCTTCGTTGACCTCGCCCAGCCCCGCGACGATGCGCCCGACGACAGGCAGGCGATAGGCGTCTTCGGCCAGGTCGGCTTCGGCTGCGGCGGGTGCGGCGATGCTCGGCGCGGTGCTGGCCGGGTCGCGCGGGCGGGGCAGAGGGCCGGCAAGCTGCGCCAGTTCGCCGCGCACCGCGCTGTCGGCTTCGAGCGCGTCCATCAGGTCGACAATGTCGCGCGCCTTTTCACCAAGGCCGAGCGCGCGGTCGGCCTCCAGCTGCGCGCTGCTCATCAGCTCGCGCGAACGCAACCGGCCTTCGTTTTCGAGCCGAGTCAGCGCGTCGCGCCGCCGTGCAAGCTGGGTCTTGCTAGCCGACAGCGTCTTGAGCGCGATCGCCTGCTGCTGACGGATTGTGCGCAGCGCCGCGAGTTCGCGGCGCACGCCGGCGGTGCGCCGGTCGATCACCGGCATCACCGCGTCGAGCACCGCGCGGGCGTGGACCATGTCGCTGAGCGATCCGGGCTGGGCGAGTACGCTGACCGGCGGCTGGCGCGACAGTTGCTGGAGCGAGGCGGTGAGTTCGAGCAAAGGCTGTTGCTGTTCGGCGAGCCGCGCTTCCTGTGCCGAAAGGCGACGCCGGACCAGCGCGACGCGCGCCTCGCCGGCGCTGATATCGGCTTCTGCCGACTGGATGCGCGCCGCGAGTGCGGCGCTGCGTTTCTTGAGCCGGTCGGCTTCGTTGCTCGCTGCGGCAGCCTGACGTTCGAGCGTCGCGCTGCGCGCCATCGCCTCGGCCGATTGCTGCTTCGCGCTGAGCAATTGCGCGCGCTCGCGCGCGGCGATGACGGCGGGGTCGAAGACATCGCTCTGCGCCAGCGCCAGCGCGCCGCCCGCCACGGCAGCGACCAGACCGAAGGCGGCGGCGAGGCGTCTCATTGGCGGCCGTCGCGGTGATAGGGGTGTCCGGCGACGATGCTCGTCGCGCGCCACAATTGCTCGGCGAGCATCGCGCGCGCCATCAGATGCGGCCAGGTCGCGCGGCCAAAGGCGATGACCTTGTCGGCGCCCTCGCGTTCCTCGGGCGTAAAGCCGTCGGCGGCGCCAAGGCAAAAGCGCGCTTCGCGCACGCCGCCGTCGCGCCATTTTTCCAGCAATCTGGCAAATTCGAGCGACGACATCTGGTCGCCGCCTTCGTCGAGCAGCACGGTACGGCTGTTGTCGGATGCGGCGGGCAAGCGTCCGCCGGTATCGGGAAGTTCCGAAATCTTCTGCGCCCAGGTCACGCGCTTCATATAGCGCTTGACCAGCTCGGCCTCGGGCCCGCGCCCGATGCGCCCGCGCGCGATGATGTGCAGCAACATGACCCCGCCTAGCCGCTAAGCGGCGGCGGCGTCAATTTGCGGCGGTGACGGGCGGCGCGTCGCCGAACGACCACATGCGCTCGAGATTGTAGAAGCTGCGCAC
>CAUUIU010000302.1:0-4310 GCA_963545025.1 uncultured Sphingopyxis sp.
GATCGAGACGATCAAGGCGATGACCGACAGCGTCATCGAAATCCGCCTGTCGGTACCGCAGCCCGGCATTCTCGAACTGCTCGCCCAGCCGTCGATGGCGATCGTCGGCAAATATCGCGGCTGGGGCCCGATGCGCGCAAAGGGGATCGGGCGCGCGATGCTGCTGTCGCCCGTCCCCGATCCGCTCGCCGAGGATCAGGCGGCCGCGGAGGCCGCCGCCAACGATCCCGCCGCCTCGATCGAGCTGTTCGGCCTCGCCGCGCCGCGCGCGCTGGCACGGTTCAAGAACGGCTATGCCGATGGGGTCATTGGCGGCCGCTTTTCGACGCTTCCCTATTTCGCCGCCTCGAACATCGGCCGCTCGCGGCTCATCGTCGACCCGGTGCCCGGCCTGTTCGGCCTGTCGTTCGTGCGCGCCGAGGGGTTCCTTGCCACCGACACCAATCGCGAAGCGTTGAACCGCGCGGTCCGGCGCGACCGGCTGATCCAGGCTTTCGGGCTCGTCGAGTGGCAGCAGCAGGTCACGCTGCGCCCAGCGCTTTACACGCGCGGTGCCGGCCCCTCCCCGCTGATTCCGGCGTGGAGCGAATATGACGAAGCCTCGCGGCAAGCGCAGGCACGCCGCGCGGTCGAGGCTTGGCGCGGCAGCGGGCGGGAGATCGAACCGCTGCGCATCGCCGTTCCCGATTCGCCGGGCGGGCGTATCCTTTTCGCCTATGTCGCCGCCGATTTCGAAGCGATCGGCGTTCCCAGCCGGCGCGTCGGGATGAGCGCCGCCGCCGACCTGCGCCTGATCGACGAGGCGATGCCGAACGACGACCCGCTGTGGGCGCTCCGCCGCCTGTCGTGTCGGCGCGACACGCTGTGCAATCGCGAGGCGCAAGAGCTGATCAACTTCGCGACGATAAACGTCGACGCCGGCCAGCGCGCGGCGCAGGTCACCGAGGCCGAGGCGGTTCTCGGGCGCTATGCGCCCTTCATTCCACTCGCAACGCCGCTACGCTGGTCGGTCGCGTCGCAGCGCCTCACCGGCCTGCGCGCCAACGCCCGCACACAGCACCCATTGAATCGCATGATCGCCGCACCCAATTAATTGACGGCGCTTCGCTTTCGAGCGCTTCTGAAAGGACCCGGATGGCCCCTTCTACTCCCGACACCGACGCGATCTTCGATTCGCTGATCCAGAACCGGCGCGATCCCGCCGCGCTGCGCAAGCGCGTCGAGACGCTGGAGATCATCCTCGAACGCAGCTTCGTCATCCCCGGCATCAACCGCCCGGTGGGCCTCGATGCGATCGTGGGCCTGGTTCCCGTCGTCGGCGACGTGATCACGGCGGTCATGGGCGCCTATCTGATCTGGGAAGCCCGCAACCTCGGCATGCCGAAGTGGAAGATCTGGCGCATGATGGGCAACCTCGGCGTCGATACCGCGCTCGGCGCGATCCCGCTCGTCGGCGACGCGTTCGACTTCCTGTTCCGCTCGAACACACGCAACCTCAAGATCATCAAGCGCCACCTCGACAAACATCATCCGGGCACGCTGATCATCGATCAATAGGCCCCTTCCATGGGGGTGTCTGACGGTGCTAGCACAGCGCCGAGACACCCCCTTGGGAGAATGAAATGATCCGCGCCACCCTCGCCGCGCTTGCCCTCAGCTGTTCCTTCATCGCCGTCGCTGTTGCCGCAACGGAAGACGCTGAGAAAAATGGGGACCCCTATCTGTGGCTTGAGGATATCGAAGGCAAAAAGGCGCTCGACTGGGTCAAAAAGGAAAATGCGGCGACCGACAAGCTGCTGCTGACCCGCCCCGGCTTCGAGGCCGACCGCAAGCGCGCCCGTGAAATCCTCGACGACGACCGCCAGATCGCCGAACCCGGTGAGGTAATGGGCGACGTCATCACCAATTTCTGGCGCGACGCCAACAATCCGCGCGGGGTGTGGCGGCAAAGCCCGCTCGACGCCTATCTGACGGGCAAGCCCCAGTGGACGACGCTGATCGACGTCGATGCGCTCGGCAAGGCCGAGAAGCAGAGCTGGGTCTGGCACGGCGCCGACTGCCTCGCCCCCGATTACAAGCGCTGCCTCGTCTCGGTCAGTCCGGGCGGCACCGACGCCGATGTCGTCCGCGAATGGGACCGCACGACCAAAAGCTTCGTCGACGGCGGCTTCACCCTGCCGCAGGCGAAGAGCAGCGTGACGTGGGAAAATGCCGACGCTCTGCTCGTCGCCACCGATTATGGCGACGGCAGCATGACCGCGTCGGGCTATCCGCGCATCGTCAAACGCTGGAAACGCGGCACGCCGCTGGCCTCCGCCGAAATCGTCGCCGAGGGTGAAGCCGAAGATGTCGGGATGACCGTCTTCGCGCTCACCGACGGCGACAAGCGCTGGCCGATGATCAGCCGCGGCAAGACCTTCTATACCGCCGATACCAAGCTGCCGAACATCGATGGATCGCGCTACATCTCGACGATCATTCCCGAGACGGCGAGCGTTCGCGACGTCATCGACGGCCAGCTGATCATCTTCCTCAACAAGGAATGGGCCGGCATCGCCGCGGGTTCGCTCGTCTCGCTGTCGCTCGCGGATATGTCGGCCGACCGGCAGGTGCCGATCATCACCGCAATGACCCCGACGAAGGCGCAGGCGATCGAGAATGTCTCGGCAACCGACAATATCCTCTGGGTAAAGGCGCTCGACGATGTCGAGGGCAAGCTGTTCGCGCTGCGCCGCGACCCGGCGAGCGGCCAGTGGAGCCAGAAGGAGGTTCCGCTCGCCACCAACGCCACCGTCACCATCGCCGGCACCGTCGGCAAGCGCGACACCGTGCTGGCGACCGCCGAGACAATGCTGATGCCGCCGACGCTCTACGCCGTGTCCGAAGACAAGGCGCCGCAGCCGATCCAGAGCCTGCCCGCGACCTTCGATGCCAAGGCGATGAGCGTCGAAAAACGTTTCGCCACCTCGAAGGACGGCACCAAAATCCCTTATTTCCTTGTCCGCAAGAAGGGCGCTACCGGCCCCGTCCCCGCGCTCGTCCACGCCTATGGCGGCTTCCGCGCCGCGCAGACGCCGGGTTATCTCACCGGCCAGCCCTATCGCGCCGGCCCGCTCGGGCTGTTCTGGGTCGAGGACGGCAATGCCTATGTTCTCGCCAATATCCGCGGCGGCGGCGAATATGGTCCGGCTTGGCATCAGGCGGCGCTGCGCGAAAAGCGCCAGAACAGCTTCGACGATCTGCACGCGGTCGCCGAAGACCTCGTCGCCACCGGCGTCAGCGCCAAGGGCAAGATCGCGATCTCGGGCCGTTCGAACGGCGGCGTGCTTGTCGGCGCGGCGATGACGCAGCGTCCCGACCTTTACGGCGCGGTGATCTCGGGCTCGCCGATCAAGGACATGTGGCGCTATGACAAGATGCTCGCGGGCGCCTCGTGGGTCGCCGAATATGGCGATCCCGACGTGCCCGCGGATTGGGCGTTCCTGTCGAAATATTCGCCCTATCACAACGTCCGCAAGGGCGTGAAATATCCGCCGATCTTCCTCTATCTCTCGACCAAGGACGACCGCGTCCACCCCGGCCACGCGCGCAAATATGCCGCACGGCTCGGCGAATTTGGCAACAGCGTCTATTATCACGAATATCTGGAGGGCGGCCATTCGGTCGGCGCCGACCATGCCGAGGATGCCGTGCGCGCCGCGATGCTCCACGGCTTCCTGACCCGCGAACTGGTCGAGAAGAAATAGGCGCGCGATCATCCTATCTGATAGGTCTTGAACATCCTGTCAGATAGGTCTATCAGCCCTGCAAGGCAGATAGACCGGAGGATGGGATGACGGGCGTGATGACGCGGATCGATGTGTCGCCTGAAATGGTGACGCTTTACGGGGCCGGCACGATCGGCGACGGCGTCTTTCCGGTTGAGGCGCAGGCGTTCCAGTTCGATTTTGCCGAGGGCAATTTCCACTATCGCGCCGATGTGTCGCCGCAGGATTTCCATGCCGATGCCGACCGCGTCCGCCTGATCCTGCTCGTCAGCCGCGCCGCGTGCGAACGGCTGCGCGGCCAGCCGACCGCGATGAGGGAGGGCGAGGCCTATCATATGCCCGCCTCGCTCCGCGCGATCGTTGCCGCCGTGCGCGACTGCGCGCTGCCCGAGGGGGCGCTGCCCATCTATCGCGGCGCCAAATGTATCGAGCTTCTGTGCGAAACGATCCGGCTCGACGTCGAGGACAAGCTGCTGCCGCAAGGCTCGGTCGCGGGCCTGTCCGCCTGTCTCTTATACACATCTGACGCTGCCGACGAAGCTA
>CAUUIU010000303.1:0-4297 GCA_963545025.1 uncultured Sphingopyxis sp.
GGCCGCGGCAATGTCGCGCGCGACGAGCCAGCCGTCGGTCGCGCCGACGAGCACGAGCTTCAGCGCCGGAAACTCACTCTTCAGCTTAATGACGTTGATGATGTCGGCCGCGCGGTCGACGCGGACGAACAGCGGCGTCGTACCATTGATCACCTGCACCAGCGCTTCGGCGTCGGCGCGCTGGATCATCGCATCATTGCCCCATTCGGCAAGCGTCGCGGGGTTGCGGGCATAGCTGCGCGCCGCGAGCAACTGCTCGCGGAAGAGCAGGAAGGTCGCGGCGCGACTACCGCCGGCCTTGGCCGAGCCATCTTCGCCGAACGCGACGAACTGCAACGCGCGCGGCTTGGTGACCATGTCCATATCGTCAGCAAGGTCGACGACCGCGCCCTGTCCGGCGAACAAATTGCTGCTGCTGCCGGGTGCGACGATCGCGCGGGTGACGCCCGACGCGCGGTTGACCGCGATCGGTGAGCCCATCGGGTTGAGCGCGGGCGCGATATCGAGCCCCGCCGAAAAGCGCGTGCGCGGTGCCGATCGGTCGTTGGTGCCGGTGACGGCATCGACCTCGGTCAGGCCGACACGGCTGAACGCCGCGACGATGCCCGGCGTGACCCAGCGGCCCTCGGCATCGACGCGTTCGATCCCCGCGGGAACCGCAACGCCGGTGCCCGCGGCGACGACCTTGCCGCCGCGCACGACGACGGTGCCGCCTTCGATCGGCGCACTGCCGTCACCGATGACGAGCTTCGCATTGACGATCGCAACATCCTGCGCCGCGGCCGGAACCGCGATCAGCGCCGCGGCGGAAAGAAGGAGGGCGCGCATCATTTCACGTCTCCTTCGCCCGGCTGGCCCAGCTCAAAATCGCTCACCGGACGCCGTTTGGGATCGTTCGCGTCGAACATCAGAGCGCCGTCGATCCAGACCTTTTCGGGCCGCGTATAGGCGCTGAACGGATTGCCGTTCCACAGCACGACGTCGGCCATCTTGCCGGGCTTGAGGCTGCCGGTCTTGTCCGCGATTCCCAGGGCTTTGGCGGGATTATACGACAGCCAGGTCCACGCCTGCTCGTCGCTAACGTCGACGCCAATACGGCGTCCGGCGGCACGCGCTTTCGCGGCTTCCTGGTTCAGTCGCTGGATCTGGTTCGCATCGTCCGAATGGACGATCGTGCAGGCCCCGGCCTTGTAGACGAGCGGAATATTCTCGTTCACGCTATCATAGGCTTCCATCTTGAAACCCCACCAGTCAGCCCACATCGCCGAGCAGATGCCCTCTTTGGCGAGCAGGTCGGCGATCTTGTAGCTTTCGACCGCATGATGGAAGGTCGACACCTTATAGCCGAATTCCTTCGACATATCGATGACGAGCGCCATTTCGTCGGCGCGGTAGCAATGATTGTGGACGAGGATTTCGCCCGACAGCACGCCCGCGAGCGTCTCCATCGCCAGATCGCGATCGACCGCTTTGCCGTCGTCGAGCTTCTTCTTGTACGCTGCCGCCTTGATCCAGGTCTGACGGTTTACCGCGAAATTGCCCATGCGGGTCGAGGGCATCCGCCCCTTGCCGCCATAGACCCGCTTCGGATTCTCGCCGCACGCCATCTTCAAGCCATAGGGGGCGCCGGGGAATTTCATCCCCTGGACCGTGCGCGACGGCACATTCTTGAGCGTGATCGAACGCCCGCCCATCAGGTTCGCGCTGCCCGGCAGAATCTGCAAGCTGGTCACGCCGCCATTGGCAAGCGCGCGGCTGAAGCCGGGATCCTGCGGCCAGACACTATGTTCGGACCACACTTCGGGGGTCGTCGGCGACGTCGCCTCGTTACCGTCCGAATGCGCGTCGACGCTGGGCGAAGGATAGTCGCCAAGATGGCTGTGAATGTCGATGACGCCGGGGGTCAGATATTTGCCGGTGCCGTCGATCACGTCGGCGTCGGTGGGCAGCTCCATCTCGGGCCCGCCGATGCGATCGACCTTGCCGCTCGTCATCACGATCGAACCATTGTCGATCCGCCCGCCCTCGCCGTCGAAGATCGTAACACCCTTCACCACCGTCAGGCGGGTCGGATATCCCTTGTACGTCGACGGATAGGGGTCCTTGTTGAACTTGACCGGCTTCTCGGCGGGCTTGTCGCTCACCGAGGCCGTCTCACCCCCGCCAGTTGCGGCGCAACCGACGAGCGCCAGCGACACCGCAGCCAACAGGCCGCCCTTCACACCTCGGACCATCGATTACGCTCCCTTGGGTTCGGGATGAACGCCCGCCGCCAGAGGTTCGGCTTCACCGACGCCTGCCAGCCCGTCGTCGCGGTCGCGCAGCGTGTCGAGGTGCATCCAGCGCTTCACGATCGGGCTGACTGCCAGCACCAGCACGGCCGCACCGATCGCGATCCAGCCGAACATCTCATAGATGTCGAGCAGGCCCTGCTTGGTCATCTGGCCATCATGGCCGCCGGTCGCTTCGCCGATCTTGCCGGCGACGAAATTGCCGACCGCGGTCATGTAGAACCAGGCGCCCATGATGAGCGACGCGAGGAAACTCGGCGCCAGCCGGTTCATCGCGCTGAGCCCAACGGGGCTGAGGCAAAGCTCGCCCGTCGTCGCGAAGAAATAATAAGCGAAGACGAGCAGCACCGGCGTCATCGCCGCGACGCCATAGGCCTCTGCGCCCCACACCAGCACCAGATTGGCAAAGCCCATCTGCGCGAGCGCGAGCCCGAACTTCGCCGGCGCCGACGGCTCCGCGCGGCGCTTGCCGAGCCAGACCCACAGGCCCGCGAACAGCGGCGCGACCAGGATGATGATGATCGGGTTGATTGACTGGAAGATGCCCGCCGGCACGCCGCTACGGTCGACAAAACGGTCGGTGAACAGGTTCATCGAGCCGCCGGCCTGTTCGAAGAGGCCCCAGAACAGCGGGTTGAGGCTGATCAGGAACAGGATGGCGAACATGCGCTCGCGCGGTTCCTTTTCGAGCTTGAAGCTTTCGTAGAGAACATAGCCGAGGAGCGCGATGCCCGAGACGGCGAGCAGGCTCTGGATGACGTCCTGATACTGGACCAGCGCCCAGATCACCGCGACCGCCGCAAAGCCAATGGCGTAGATCGTGATTTCGCGTGAGCGGGCGAGCGGGGCCGGAGCCTCGCCAGCGCCCTTGAGCGCGGCCTTGCCCAGCACGAAGACGATAAGGCCGGCCAGCATGCCGATGCCCGCGAGGCCGAAACCGAAGCCCCAGCCGATGGTCTGACCGAGATAGGCGACGAGGATGGTGCCGAGCGCGGCGCCCGCGTTGATGCCCATGTAGAAAATCGTATAGGCGCTGTCGCGGCGCGTATCGGTGAGCTTGTAAAGCTGGCCGACCATCACCGAGATGTTTGCTTTCAGGAAGCCCGAGCCAACGATGATGAAGGCGAGCGCGGCCCAGAAGACGTTGATCGTCGGGTCATTCTGCCCGCCGACGCCCTCGACCGCCATCAGGCTGTGGCCCGCGGCGAGCAGGACGCCGCCGAACAGCACCGCCTTGCGCTGGCCGAGATAACGGTCGGCGAGATAGCCGCCGAGCACCGGCGTAATGTATACCAGGCTGGTGTAGGCGCCATAGATCAGGCTCGATTTGCTGTCGTTGAACAGCCAGTGCTGGGTCAGGTAGAAAATCAGGATCGCGCGCATGCCGTAATAGGAGAAACGTTCCCACATTTCCGCGAAGAACAGCATGTAGAGACCTTTGGGATGGCCCGCGAATTCGGGTTTCCGGCTGGTCGCGATCAACGCCCCGACGGTCAGGAATACCCCGAGGAGGACCAGCGCGATTACCGCGATCCAGTCGCCTTCTTGCCAAAGGCCAATGTCTTTCATCAAAGCGTCCCTTTTATCGATTATCTTGAGCGCGGCTCTCCGCCGCGCGAATGGGGCAACCTAACGCGAAAATTGCGTATGGGAAGAATCTAATTGCGCGTGAAACCGTTTGGGTCGGGCCAAAAACTGTTGCGAACCGTTCGCAACACTTGCGTCACCCCGCCCGAAAGGCCACATGGCGCATCATGTTCAACGACACCTCCTCACTTCTCGCCCATCTCGCCACCCGCCGGTCGGGTAAGGCCCGCGACATGACCGCGCCCGGCCCCGACGCCGCCGAGCTCCGTGACATCATCGCCCTTGCGCTGCGCACGCCCGATCATGGCAAGCTCGCCCCCTGGCGCATCGTGACGATCGCCGACGACCAGCGCGCGGCCTTCGCCAGCCTGCTGAAGACGGCATGGGTCGCCGAGAACCCCGGCGCCGCAGGCATGGAC
>CAUUIU010000304.1:0-4294 GCA_963545025.1 uncultured Sphingopyxis sp.
CGGCGGAGGAGGTGGCGGCGGCGGCGGGGGTGCGGGCGGCGGAGGCGGCATGGGCGCTTCGGGCGCATAGACCGCAGGCATCTCCTTGCCCTCCGAGCGATCGCGTCCCGTCGTCTTGTATCCGCTGTCATTCTGTTGCTGCTGCGATCGCGCTTCGGCGCCGAGCTGGGGCAAGGGGTCCGCGTTGCGGCAGAAACCCTGCCGCGGCGCCGGCGGCACGTTGGCCAAAGCGACCGGCATCGGCGCCGGCGCGGAGGCCAATATGGCCGTCATTGTCACGCCTGTCAGGAACTTGCTTCGCATAGCCACTCTCCCCGGATGTTACACAATATCATCAAACTGTCGCCCCGTCGCTGAACCGTGGCTGAACCGCGATGAAGTGTTAGATTACGGGACGTTGGGCCTCTGTGCCGCCGCTCACAGCAGCGAAATTTTTGCGCCGGCATGGCGCTCGACGCGCCCGGCAAGCTCGAGTTCGAGCAGGACCAGCTGAACCGCGGCAGCGGGCTTGCCTGACTGCCGGACAAGTTCGTCGATCGGTACAGGCGTTGGGCCAAGCAGCTCCGCAATCGCGCGGCGATCACCTTCGCCTGCTTCGGCAACCGCGATGGGCGTATCGAAGCGCCGAACGGGCTCGCGCACCATGCGCGCATCGATCGATCCGATCGCTTCCAGCACGTCATCGACCGTCTGGATCAGCGTAGCGCCTTCACGGATCAGCAGGTTGCACCCCTGCGCGCGCGGATCGAGTGGCGAGCCGGGCACCGCCATCACCTCACGCCCATAATCGCCGGCGCGGCGCGCGGTGATCAGCGACCCCGACTTGGGCGCTGCCTCGATCACCACCGTGCCGTGCGACAGGCCGGCGATGATCCGGTTGCGCGAGGGAAAATGGCGCGCCAGCGGTTCGGTACCGGGCGGCTGCTCGGCAATAAGCAGCTGGTCGGCCGCGATCTTCTCCTGAAGCGCCGCATTTTCGGGGGGAAAGGCAACATCGATGCCGCTTGCAATCACCCCGACGGTCGCCCCGCCGAGCGCGCCGACATGTGCCGCGGTATCGACCCCGCGCGCGAGCCCGCTGACCACCGTCACATCGCGCGCGGCCAGATCGGCCGCAAGCTGGCGCGCGAAGCGGCAGGCGATTGCGGAAGCATTGCGCGCGCCGACGATCGCTACGCACGGCCGATGCAGCATCGCAAGGTCGCCGCGCACGACGACGACCGGCGGGGCGCCTTCGACCTCGCGGAGCAGCGGCGAATAATCCGCCTCATCGCTGAAGATATGGCGGCCGCCAAGTTCCGCCACCCGCTCGATCTCGCGCTCGGCCACGTCTGTGGCTGCTACACGAACCTTCCCCGCCCCGCCGCGAAAGACGAGATCGGGCAGCGCATCGAGCGCCGCTTCGCCCGAGCCGAAGCGCTGCATGAGCTGATGCCAGCTTACCGGACCGACATGCGGCGTGCGGATCAGGCGCAGCCGCGCGACCCGCTCGGCATGGATCACTCGGCCGCATCCTTTTTGGACCCGACCCGCGGTTCGGTGCCGGCACGCAGCCGTGCGATATTCTCGCGGTGGCGCCACAGCACAATCACCGCGAGGCCCGCGAGCCCGACCGCATAGGTTTGATGCCCCAAAGCCAGCGCCGCGACGGGCGCCGATACCGCTCCGAGCATTCCGCCGAGCGACGAGATACGCAGCAGCAGCACCGTACCCAGCCAAACCACGGCGAACACCAGCCCGATCGGCCAGGTGAGCGCCAGCGCAAGGCCCAGCAATGTCGCGACCCCCTTGCCGCCCCGGAACCTCAGCCAGACAGGATAGCAATGGCCGATCATCGCCGCCGCACCCGCGATCATCGCGCCATCGTCGCCGAGTTCAGGCACGAAATGCCGTGCGAGCAGCACCGCTGCCGCACCCTTGGCCCCGTCGAGCAGCAGTGTCGCCGCCGCGAGCCCCTTGCGGCCGGTGCGCAGCACATTGGTCGCACCGATATTGCCCGACCCGATCTGGCGCAGGTCGCCCGCGCCGAATGCCCGCGTCAGAATCACCCCGAACGGGATCGAGCCGAGCAGGTAACCGGCGGCAATCAGCAAATATAAGGTCATGGCACTCCCCGCTCCGTTCGGGACAATGTGGCGATGTTGGCGGACGCAATCAACGGATTCGAACGTGTTGGCTGTCAAAATGGATCAACTCGCCGGCATTGAGCGCCGCCGCGCGCCCTGCTAGGCGGCGCCTATGAACGCCCCCGCCGCCGACGCGCCCATCCTCTTTTTCGACAGCGGCCTTGGCGGGCTGACCGTGCTCGGGCCGACGCGCGCGCTGCTCCCCACCGCGCCGATCGTCTATGCCGCCGACTATGCCGGTCTGCCCTATGGGCAGAAGAGCGAGGCAGAGCTGGCAGCGCGTGTTCCTGCGCTGCTCGGCCGGCTCGTCGAACGTTATCAGCCGCGGCTCGCGGTCATCGCCTGCAACACCGCTTCGACGATCGCGCTCGCCCACGTCCGCGCCGCGCTCGACCTGCCGATCGTCGGCACCGTACCGGCGATCAAGCCCGCCGCCGAGCTGACGAAGACCGGCGTCATCGGCGTGCTCGGAACCGAGGCGACGGTGCGCCAGCCCTATGTCGACGACCTGAGCGCACGATTCGCCGCGGGCAAGACCGTGCTGCGCCACGGCAGCCCGGGGCTGGTCACGGGCGCCGAGGCCAAGCTGCGCGGCGCAGCCATCGATCCGGCGGTGATCGAGCGCGCCGTCGCCGGCCTGCGCGATCAGCCGGGCGGCGATGCGATGGACGTGATCGTCCTCGCCTGCACCCATTTCCCGCTCTTGCACGACGAGCTGCAGGCGGCCGTCGGCCCCGATGTCCGGTTGATCGACGGCGCCGAGGGCATCGCACGCCGCATCGCCCATCTGACCGAGGGTCAGGCCTGGCCAGCAACCGCCTCACCCGGCGTCGCGGTGTTCACGCGTAGTGCCGACCGCCCCCCGCCCCCGCTCGCGGCGCTCGCGCGCTATGGCCTGGACCGCATCGAGACGATCTGACTGTACCAAGCGACTTGCGAATCGTTCGCACTGGATTTCGGGCATTTTCGGCGTTATTGGCCCGCCTGATAACAGCCGCCGGAGGGAGCGGCCCAAAAGCCTGGACTTGGCACCTTACTGCGGGGCTGGAACGTGAACTACAACGATATCTTCGCTCGCGCGATCGACCGGCTCCACGAAGAAGGACGCTATCGCGTCTTCATCGACATTTTGCGCAACCGGGGCGCCTTCCCCAATGCCCGCTGCTTTGCCGGTCACAACGGCCCGAAGCCGATCACGGTGTGGTGCTCGAACGACTATCTTGCGATGGGCCAGCACCCCAAGGTCATAGAGGCCATGGAAGAGGCGCTGCACGACGTCGGCGCCGGCTCGGGGGGCACGCGCAACATCGGCGGCAACACCCATTATCATATCGATCTCGAGCATGAACTTGCCGACCTGCACGGCAAGGACGGTGCGCTGCTTTTCACTTCGGGCTATATCTCGAACGAAGCGACGCTCGGCACGCTCGGCAAGCTTCTGCCGAACTGCATCATCTATTCGGACGAGCTCAACCATGCGTCGATGATTGCGGGCATCCGCAACTCGGGCTGCGAAAAGCGCGTGTGGCGCCACAACGACCTGGCCCATCTCGAAGAGCTGATGGCCGCCGACGATCCCGATGCGGCAAAGCTGATCGCGTTCGAAAGCGTCTATTCGATGGACGGCGACGTGGCCCCGATCCACGCGATCTGCGATCTTGCCGAGAAGTATAATGCGCTCACCTATTGCGACGAAGTCCATGCCGTCGGCATGTACGGCCCGCGCGGCGGTGGCATCACCGACCGCGACGAAGCGGCGCACCGCGTGACGATCATCGAGGGTACGCTCGGCAAGGCGTTCGGCGTGATGGGCGGCTATATCGCCGCCGACAAGAATATCATCGACGTGATCCGCTCCTACGCGCCGGGCTTCATCTTCACGACCAGCCTGTCGCCGGTACTCGTCGCGGGCGTGCTCGCCAGCGTGCGGCACCTCAAGGCGTCGAGCGTCGAGCGCGACGCGCAGCAGGAAGCCGCCGCCTACCTCAAGCAGAGTTTCCGCGACGCCGGCCTGCCGGTGATGGATTCGACGACGCACATCGTCCCGCTGATGGTCGGCGACCCGGTGCGTGCCAAAAAGATCAGCGACATTCTGCTCGCCGAATATGGCGTCTATGTGCAGCCTGTCTCTTATACACATCTCCGAGCCCACGAGACACTGAGCGATC
>CAUUIU010000305.1:0-4283 GCA_963545025.1 uncultured Sphingopyxis sp.
GATCGCTCAGTGTCTCGTGGGCTCGGAGATGTGTATAAGAGACAGTTCTTCAGCTCGTCGGGCATCGTCACCTCGACCTGCAAACGGTCGGGGAAGCGTGTCTGTTCGATGTCGAGATAAAGGCGCTGGAGCGCGATTTCCTCGTCGAGGCTGACCAACTGCTCGGGATCGACCGCGAGACTGGAACGCAGGAAGGACGACAGGTTCATGATCATCGCTTCGGCTTCGCTCTTCGAGCCCTTGAGGACGAGCGTCGATAGCGAGTTCAGCGTGTTGAACAGGAAGTGCGGATTGACCTGATAGTGTAGCGCGCGGAGCTGCGCGGTTTGCGCCTCGATCCGGTAGCTGTTGGCGCGGCGCTCGACCGCGCGCATCTCGTTGGCGTAGCCGAAGGCCACATAGAGCGCCGCCCAGACGCCGAAGAAAAAATACCAGCGGATCGAGCTGTCTAGGACAAGCACGATTTCCCACGCGACGGGAAATTTTGCCTGCATTTCCGCGATGTTCTTGAAAGAATCCTCAAGCGGGAACCAATAATAGAAGACGAGCAGGTTTATGCACGCATAGACGATCACGAGCGGGATCGCCGCACCCATTGCGACCGCGAGCCGTGCGCCGAAGCTTTGTGGCTGGACGCGCTGGATCAGCTGATACAGCAGGAAGGTGCACAGGATGCCGGCAACGACGACGATCGCGCGGCGTCCGGCATAGGGCCACTGGTCGGGCGTCCAGGTCAGCATAGCGAGGCCGGTTGTGATGAGGAAATAGAGCAGCCACATCGCGATGATCGAGCCGATCGCGACGCGCGGATTGACGCGCGCGTCGGAGGCGCGCCAGTCGGGTGCCGCCGCCAGCATTTTGGCGCGTTGATCGCGCAGCGCTTCTTTGCGGTTGGTCATGTTCATTGCGCCTGCTTTAGACCCAATGAGGCCGCAAAGGCCAGCACACAGCCGGACGCCAGTCGAAGGTGCGTGCGCTTTGGTCGAAAGCGGGCGCTCGGTCAGCGAGCGGGCTGCGGCAGCGTGCGGCGCCAGTGGCCGCGCTGGTAGATGATCCAGGCCATCGCCAGTGAGGTGAGCGAGGACAGGGGAAAGCTCCACCAGAGGATGTCGCTGCCGATCGCCGGATAGCCGAAATGATAGATGCCGAGGCGGATCGGGAACATCGACAGGAACAGGATGACGAGCGGCGGCACGACCGAGCCGTTGGCGCGCAGCGTGCTGATGAGCACGATCGTCGTGCCGAAGGGCAGGAAGGTCCAGGTCGCGATCAGCTGGATATTGCGCGCGACGTCGATCGCCGGGCTTTCGCTGCCAAGGAACAGCGCGAGCGCGGCGCGGTCGAAGAGGAGCAGGAGCGCGATAAGAAACCCGGTCATCAGGAGGTTGATCGCGATGCCGCCGTTCGTCACCGACGTTACGCGGTCCCAACGCCCGGCCCCGATGTTCTGCGCCGCCATCGAACTGACTGCGGCGCCGACTGCGAGCGCGGGCATCTGGATATAGTTCCAGAGCTGAAGCGTCGCGCCATAGGCCGCGGCGGTGACCAGCCCTTCGCGATTGACGAGGCCGACCATGACGAGCCCGGCGCCCGAAATGACGAGCATTTGCGCCCCCATCGGCAGGCCGCGGCCGATGATGAAGCGCAGCTCGCTCCATTTGGGATAGAGATAGGTGAGTTCGTGGCCGCGAAGGCGGAGGACGTGGTTCTTGGCATAGAACCAGCCGATCATGCCCGCGAGGCTGATCGTTCCCGCCACCGCTGTGGCGAGAGCGCTGCCAGCAATGCCGAGGCGCGGGAAGGGGCCGAGGCCGAGGATCAGCACGGGATTGAAGACGATGTCGAGCACGACGGTCAGGATCATGAACCGCAGCGGCGTCACGGCGTCGCCCGCACCGCGCGAGGCCATGCTGAGCATCACCATCAACATGCTTGCGGGCACCGCGATGAAGGTGACACGCAGATAATCATGCGCGAGGGTAAAGGCCTCCGCCGGGGTTTCGAGCCAGCGCAAGATCTGGTCCGACGCAAACCAGCCGATGACGGCGACGATCAATGAGAAGATGATCGCGAGGCCGATCGCGCCGCCACTCGCGCGGCGTGCGGCATCGATGTCGCCGCGGCCCATCGACTGACCGATCAGCACCGTCGCGGCCATGCCGAAACCGAAGAAGGCGCCGAACATCAGGAACATGATGATGTTGGCATTGGCGGTCGCGGCGAGCGCGCTTTCACCGAGGAATTGCCCGACCCAGATCGCGTTCACCGAGCCCGACAGCGTCTGGAGGATGTTCGACGCGAGCGTCGGCAGTGCGAAGAGGATCAGCGTCTTGGTAATCGGCCCGTGGGTCAGGTCCATCCGTCCGCCGCCGCGCGCCGTCTGGCGGGGCGGAACCGGGCTTGCCGCCGGATCCGCCGCCGCCGCGACCGGCGTTGGCGTGACGGGGATCTCTTCGCTCACCCCAGCAGCGCCAGCGCGGCGGTCAGGCGGTCGGCTTCGGCTTCCTTGGCGGCATGGTCGGCGCGCGCCTTTTCGACCGCTTCCGGCTTGGCGCGCTCGACGAACGACGGGTTGTTCAGGCGGCCGGCGAGGCCGTCGCGTTCCTTTGCCGCGGCGGCGAGCGCCTTGGTCAGGCGGTCGCGTTCGGCGGCGATGTCGATCACGCCCTCGAGCGGGACGGTGATCGTCTCACCCTCGACGACGAGCTGCGCCGAGGCACCCGCCGGTGCGGGGTCGAAGCTGATCGCCTCAAGTCGCGCGAGGCGGTCGAGCTGCGCGGCGAGTTTGTCGGTGCGGCCCTTCAGCGACGCAGGAAAATGCGCGGTCAGGCGTGCGCCCGGCGGCAGGCCGAGTTCGGCCTTGGCGGTGCGCAGTTCGCTGACCAGCTTGATCAGCCAGTCGATGTCGGCGCTGGCGTCGGCATCATCTGCGGCGCTTGGCGCGGGCCATTTCGCGGTGATCAGCGGATAGTCGGCACGGTCGCCGAGCCCGGTCCACAGCTCTTCGGTGATGAAGGGCATGAAGGGGTGGAGCATGACGAGGATCTGGTCGAGCACCCAGCCGGCGACCGCCTTGGTCTCGTCGTCGATCGCGCCCTTGATCAGCTCGAGATACCAGTCGCAGAAGCTGTTCCACGCAAAGCTGTAGATCGCATTGGCGGCCTCGTCGAAGCGATAGGCAGCGAAGGCGGTCTCCATCGCGGCGACGGTCGCGGCGACCTCGCCGATGATCCAGCGGTTGACCGGCAAGCTCGCGGTCGGAGCTTCGAAGCTGGTCGACGCCGAAATGCCATTGGCTTCGCAGAAGCGTGCAGCGTTCCACAGCTTGGTCGCGAAGTTGCGGTATCCCGCGAGGCGCGCGTCATCCATCTTGATATCGCGGCCCTGGCTTTCCATCGCCGCCATGAAGAAGCGCAGCGCGTCGGCGCCGTATTGGTCGATCAGGCCGAGCGGATCGACGACATTGCCCTTCGACTTCGACATCTTCGCGCCGTCGGGCGCGCGGACGAGGCCGTGGAGATAGAGCGTCTTCCACGGCACATCGCCCATGAACTCCATCCCCTGCATCGCCATCCGCGCATCCCAGAAGAAGAGGATGTCGAAGCCCGAGATCAGGACGTCGTTGGGGTAGTGGCGCTTGAGCAGGTCCGTATTCTCGGGCCAGCCGAGCGTCGCGAAGGGCCAGAGCGCGGAAGAGAACCAGGTGTCGAGGACGTCCTCGTCGCGGGTTAGCGCAACGCTCTCGCCGGCTTCGGCCTGTGCTTCCTCTTCGGTTTCGGCGACGAAGATGCTGCCATCCTCGGCATACCAAGCCGGAATCCGGTGACCCCACCAAAGCTGACGCGAGACGCACCAGGGCTGGATATTCTCCATCCAGTTGAAGAAGGTCTTTTCCCACGTCTTGGGGACGATGTTGATCCGCCCGTCGCGGACCGCCGCCATCGGCGGCTGCGCCAGCGTTTCGGCGTCGACATACCATTGGTCGGTCAGCCATGGCTCGATCACCACGCCGCCGCGGTCGCCGAACGGCGTCTGGATCGTGCGCGGCTCGGCGTCATGCTCGCCGCCGTCCTTGTCGACATGCGGGATGAGGAAGCCCGCTTCCTTCATCCGCGCCACGACCAGTTCGCGCGCGCCGTCCTTGCCATCGCGCTTGAAACGGTGGAGGCCGAGATATTCCTCGGGGATCAGCCCGTCGGTCGTCTGGATGACGTTCGCATCGCCGTCGAGCATGTTGAGCATCTCGCCGGGTTTGAAGCCTGCGCGCTTGCCGACGTCGAAGT
>CAUUIU010000306.1:0-4244 GCA_963545025.1 uncultured Sphingopyxis sp.
CGCGACCGCGCCGACATAGACGATGACAAGCAGCATCGCGATGAATTCGGCGCCCGCGAGCAGCATCAGCCCCGCCGCGTTGAAGAAGGCAAGGATCAGCCACATGACGCTGTGGACCGGGTTGCGCGCGAAAATCACCATGGCCGCAGAGGCGATGACGATGGTCGCGAACAGGTAAAAGGCGAAGAGTTGGATCATGTGCGCGCGCCCTTATCGATAGGGCGCGTCGGCGGCAAGATTCGCCGCAATCGCGCGTTCCCATTTGTCGCCATTGGCGAGCAGCTTGGCCTTGTCATAGAGCAGTTCTTCGCGCGTTTCGGTCGCGAATTCGAAGTTCGGCCCCTCGACCACGGCATCGACCGGGCACGCTTCCTGACAGAAGCCGCAATAGATGCACTTGGTCATGTCGATGTCGTAGCGCGTCGTGCGGCGCGAGCCGTCGTCGCGCGGCTCGGCCTCGATCGTGATCGCCTGTGCCGGGCACACCGCTTCGCACAGCTTGCACGCGATGCAGCGTTCCTCGCCGTTCGGATAACGGCGCAGCGCATGTTCGCCTCGGAAACGCGGGCTTAGCGGGTTCTTCTCAAACGGATAGTTGATCGTCGCCTTCGGCTTGAAGAAATACTTCAAGGTCAGCCAATGGGCTTTGACGAATTCCCAAAGCGTGAACGATTTGATGAGGTGGGCGATCGTCATTGGATTAAACCTCAATATCTTCTTTGAAATCGACGTCGCAAATCCCGCTCGAAATAACCGACCCCAGCTGTAACGTCCGATCCGCAACGGCGTCGACGTTCAACGTGCCATGGGGGCTGCCGAGTGGTGTCCACAGAACCAAACGCGCCTGACGATCCACGCCTTCAACAAGACCGGAATTGAAGTCGAGCGCATTGGTGAATCGGAATAGGTCAAAGTCGCGCGTCCCGAAATAGGTGCCGCTAAGGCCGCTTTGCTTGGGCGCCTTCAACTCCAATGTTACCCGGTCGAGCTGGTCCGACAAATCCTCAAATTTGACGATCTCTCCGGATAGGCTGAGCTTTTCCCCCTTGCTTCCGCGCAGTTCGCAGGAAAATCCGCCCTTCAGGCTCATTCTCGCCGCAAACACGGCTGGAGGAGCAGGAGCTGGTGGAGCGGAAGCCTGTGCCAGAGCCATCATGATCACGCCCATCATGCCCCATACCTCGTCAGCATGAGCCAGCCGGAGATCAGGAAGATCCAGAGAAGCGAGATCGGCAGGAAAACCTTCCAGCCCAGCCGCATCAGCTGGTCATAGCGGTAGCGCGGGACGGTCGCCTTGACCCAGCTGAAGACGAAGAAGAAGAACAGGATCTTCGCGAACAGCCAGATGATGCCGGGAACGGCATAAAGCGGCGCCCAGTCGATCGGCGGCAGCCAGCCACCCCAGAAGAGCACCGCGTTGAGCGTGCACATCAGCAGGACGTTGGCATATTCGCCGAGCCAGAAGAGCGCGAAGCTCATCGACGAATATTCAGTCTGATACCCCGCGACGAGTTCGCTTTCCGCCTCGGTCAGGTCGAACGGCGCGCGCGCGGTTTCGGCGAGCGACGAGATCAGGAACATCACTGCGAGCGGGAAGAGCAGCAGGTTGAAGCCGAAGGCGTTGATAAAGCCGAGGCCGTGGCCCTGCTGCGCCTTGACGATTTCGTTCATGTTGAAGCTGTCGGCGAAGAGCACGACGCCGATCAGGATGAAACCGATCGAGACTTCATAGCTGATCATCTGCGCCGAGGCGCGCATCGCTGAAAAGAAGGGATATTTCGAGTTCGACGCCCAGCCCGACAGGATCACGCCATAGACGCCGAGCGACGAGATCGCGAGGATGTAGAGCAATCCGACGTTGATGTCGGCGAGCACCGCGCCCGAGTTGAACGGGATCACCGCCCACGCCATCAATGCGACGGTGAAGGTGATGATCGGCGCGATCAGGAACAGGCCGCGGTTGGCCGAGGTCGGGATGATCGTTTCCTGAAGGAAGACCTTCAAACCGTCGGCAAAGCTCTGCAACAGGCCGAAGGGACCAACGACGTTCGGGCCGCGGCGGAGCGCGATCGCCGCCCAGATCTTGCGGTCGGCATAGATGATCATCGCCACCGCGAGCATCAGCGGCAGCGCGATCAGCAAGATGCCAGCGACGGTCGCGACGCCCCACGCCCAGTTCGGGTCCATGCCCCAGGAAATGAAGGCTTCGGTCATTTCTTCGTGCCGTCCTGGTTGCGCCAGCCGTTATGCGGGCCGGGCCGCTCTGACTTGCGCGGATTGAAGCCGCGCCAGACCGAATAGCCCATCCCGACTAGCAGGATGCTGGCGATGGCATGTACCGGGGTCATTCCGCGGCCTCCGCAAAGTCTGCGCCATGGATCAGCTCTTCCGAGCAGCGCTGCATCGTCGGCGACGCGCGGCAGATGGCGTTGGTGAGGTAGAAATCCTTGATCGGCGACGGGATCGGCCCCTTCGCCGGCTTGGCGTCGAGTTTGGGTACCGACCAGCCGTATCCGGCAAGGCCTTCGGTCCCAAGCGCCGGCACCGCTGCGGTCATCGCCGCGCGGCACTGCGCAAAGCTGTCGAAGCCGACCGACACGCCGAGCGCATCAGCCAGCGCACGGAAAATGCTCCAGTCTTCACGCGCGTCGCCGGGCGCGAACACGGCCTTTTCGCTGCGCTGGACGCGGCCTTCGGTGTTGACCGTGGTGAAATCCTTTTCGGGCCATGCGGCCGCGGGCAGGATGATATCAGCGGCGTGCGCGCCCTTGTCGCCGTGGTGGCCGACATACACTTTCAGCGTCTTGGCGAACGGGGTGAAATCGACCTCGTCGGCGCCGAGGAAGAAAGCGAGCTTCGGCTTCGCCGCGACGATGTCCTTGATGCCGCCGGGCTGGGCATAGCCGAGCATGAGGCCGCCCATGCGGCTTGCCGCCATATGGACAACGCTGAAGCCGTTCCAGCCGTCCTTGACGGCGTTGACCGACTTGGCGAGCGCAAGCGCGGCGCCATGCACGCCGGGGACGGCAAGCCCGCCGCCGCCGACGATGATCAGCGGGCGTTCGGCGCCCTTCAGCGCATCGAGCGCCGCTGCGGGAAGCTTGCCGACGAGCGAGGCATCGTCGCCGAGCCACGCGACCTTGTAGGTCTGATCCTTTTCGGGGCCGACGGCGAAAACCCTGGCGCCCTTTTTCCACACCGCCTTGCGGATGCGCGTGTTGATCAGCGGCGCTTCCCAGCGGAGGTTCGTGCCGACGAGCAGGATGACATCGGCGTTTTCGACTTCCGCGATCGTCGTGTTGAAGTTGACCGCCGACAGGCTGGACACGTCATAATCGAGCCCGGTCTGACGGCCTTCGAGCAGGGTCGAGCCGAGCGCGTTCACCAGCGCCTTCGCCGCGAACATGGTTTCGCAATCGGACATGTCGCCCGCAATCGCGGCCACCGACTTGCCCGCCTTCGCCGCCTTGATCGCGTCGAACGCTTCGGCCCAACTGGCTTCGACGAGCTGGCCGTCCTTGCGGACATAGGGGCGGTCGAGGCGGCGGCGGATCAGGCCGTCGACATGGTGGCGCGTCTTGTCGCTCGCCCATTCCTCGTTCACATCGTCGTTGACCCGCGGCAGCACGCGCAGGACCTGGCGGCCGCGCGCGTCGATACGCACATTGGTACCGACCGCATCCATCATGTCGATGCCGAGCGTCTTGGTCAGCTCCCACGGACGCGCTTCGAACGCATAGGGCTTGCTGGTCAGCGCACCCACCGGGCAGAGGTCGACGACGTTGCCCGACAGCTCGCTCGCAACCGCGCGCTCGAGATAGCTCGTGATCTGCATATTCTCGCCGCGATAGATCGCGCCGATATCTTCCACGCCCGCGACTTCCTCCGCAAAGCGGACGCAGCGCGTGCACTGGATGCAGCGGGTCATCACCGTCTTGACGATGGGCCCCATATATTTCTCGGTGACGGCGCGCTTATTCTCGTCATAGCGCGTCGCGCCGCGGCCATAGGCGACCGACTGGTCCTGCAGGTCGCATTCGCCGCCCTGGTCGCAGATCGGGCAGTCGAGCGGGTGGTTGATGAGCAGGAACTCCATCACCCCTTCGCGCGCCTTTTTCACCATCGGGCTGTCGGTCTTGATCACCTGCCCCTCGGCGGTCGGCAGCGCGCACGACGCCTGCGGCTTCGGCGGGCCAGGCGCTGTCTCTTATACACATCTCCGAGCCCACGAGACACTGAGCGAT
>CAUUIU010000307.1:0-4237 GCA_963545025.1 uncultured Sphingopyxis sp.
GAAAAGAAGAAGGAAACGGTCGATCGCACCGACGATCCCGTTCGCATGTACCTGCGCGAAATGGGCGCGGTCGAGCTGCTCAGCCGCGAAGGCGAAATCGCGATCGCGAAGCGCATCGAGGCCGGCCGCGACACGATGATCCTGGGGCTGTGCGAAAGCCCGCTGACCTTCAATGCGATCATCGACTGGTCGACCGCCCTCAACAACGGCGACATGCAGCTGCGCGAGATCGTCGATCTCGAAGCCATGCTGTCGAAGGACCCGGCGCCCGAAAATCTCGATGAGGAAGGCGCCGAGGACGACGGCGAGATCAGCGAAAAGACCGCCGGCGTCTCGTTCAAGGACGAGGACGAGGTCGAAGAAGAGCCCGCAGCCGATTCGGATGACGAGGACGGCGAGGGCTCGTCGGGCAAGCGCGAAACCTTCGAAGAGGACGAGGAAGACAACACCCTCAGCCTCGCGGCGATGGAAGAGCTGCTGAAGCCCGACGCGCTCGAAAAATTCGCGAACATCACCAAGAGCTTCAAGGCCTTCTCGAAGTTGCAGGAAGCGCGCCTCGAATCGCTTTCGGGCGGCGAGGAATTCCCGTCGGCGTCGGAAAAGAAGTACCACAAGCTGCGCGAGGAACTCACCGCGCAGGTCGAAAGCGTGCAGTTCCACGGCACCAAGATCGAATATCTCGTCGATCAGCTCTACAGCTATAACCGCCGCCTGACCGCGCTCGGCGGCCAGATGCTGCGCCTTGCCGAGCGCCACAAGGTGCCGCGCAAGTCGTTCCTCGACAATTATGTCGGGCGCGAGCTCGAAGAAAACTGGCTCGACGAGGTTTCGGGTCTCGACAAGAAATGGGCCGCTTTCGCCGAGAATGAAGCGGGCGCGGTGGACCGCATCCGCATCGAGATTTCGGAAATCGCGCAGGCGGCGGGCATGAGCTTGACCGAATTCCGCCGCGTCGTGAACATGGTCCAGAAGGGCGAGCGCGAAGCGCGCATCGCCAAGAAGGAAATGGTCGAGGCGAACCTGCGCCTCGTGATCTCGATTGCCAAGAAGTACACGAACCGCGGCCTGCAGTTCCTCGACCTCATTCAGGAAGGCAATATCGGCCTGATGAAGGCGGTCGACAAGTTCGAGTATCGCCGCGGCTACAAGTTCAGCACCTATGCTACCTGGTGGATCCGGCAGGCGATCACCCGCTCGATCGCCGACCAGGCGCGCACGATCCGTATCCCGGTCCATATGATCGAGACGATCAACAAGCTGGTCCGCTGCAGCCGTCAGTTCCTCCACGAAAGCGGCCGCGAGCCGACTCCGGAGGAAATGGCCGAGCGTCTTTCGATGCCGCTCGAAAAGGTCCGCAAGGTGATGAAGATCGCCAAGGAGCCGATCAGCCTCGAAACGCCGATCGGCGACGAGGAAGACAGCCACCTCGGCGATTTCATCGAGGACAAGAATGCGGTCATCCCGGTCGACGCCGCGGTGCAGTCGAACCTCAAGGAAACGGTGACCCGCGTTTTGGCGTCGTTGACCCCGCGTGAGGAGCGCGTGCTGCGCATGCGCTTCGGGATCGGGATGAACACCGACCATACGCTGGAAGAAGTGGGCCAGCAGTTCAGCGTGACGCGCGAACGTATTCGCCAGATCGAGGCGAAGGCGCTCCGCAAGCTGAAGCACCCGAGCCGCAGCCGCAAGATGCGCAGCTTCCTCGACCAGTAAACCCGCACTCCACCGGACATCGAACGCCCCGCCCTCACCGGCGGGGCGTTTTTCTTGGCGGTGGGGCTGCCTGGACTGAGTCCGGAACAAACGTCACCACCCCCAGCCAAATCTGCGTTCATCGACTCCGGACGACGCTCCGTCGAAGCGATCGCAGGCTTAACAAGCCATTCAGACGCCTGCCATCAAATGGCAATCATTCCCAATCAATGGGATTTGACTCTCCTAGCCAGAGGCTCGTTTCCGCCCCGCCAACACGGAAAAGCCTGAAAATCCGACGGCCACAAAAATTGGCATGGCCTTTGCGATACTGTTGGCATCGGCGCTGGGCACATTGCCCGCGGCCAAAGCGAAAGACGAAAAAATGGAAAACGAAACCACCAATCTCTTCCGCCGTCGCGATACCTTCTTCGGGATCTGCGAGGCCTTGGGCCAGGATTTCGGCTTCAACCCGCTATGGCTGCGCCTTGCCTTCATCGCGCCCCTCTTCTTCTTCCCGGTGCAGACCTTCGCCGCCTATTTCGGGCTCGGCATCGTCGTGCTGGCATCGCGGCTCCTTTTCCCCGCGAAGCGTGCCGCCGCACAGGCCGCGCTGATCGCAGCGGCGCCCGCCGCGCGGACCGAAGAAAAGACCGAAGAACTCGCCCTCGCGGCGTAATGACGGCGGGGCCGGACACTCCCTCTCCCCGCGTCCGCCCCGCCCTTTGCTTCGCGGCGCCCACCGGCGCCGCAATGGGACCGGCAAGCTTCCCCGGGCTTGCCGGTCCTTCGTTTATGCTGCGGCCCGCTGTCCCTCGCTGGCACACGCCGCCAGGAAAAGCTGGGGGCTTATAAACGCGACGTTTACGACGTTGCGCTAATCCTCATCGCTGCAATTCACCGGCCGCGGGCGCATGCCCGGCGCCCTAGCCGAGGATCAAGCGTTGAGCCCATCAACCCAGCCCAAGCTGCAGACGCGCAGCGTTGCCGAAATGCTCGACGCGCTGGTCGCTAACGAGGGTACCGGCGCGCATTCGCATGTCCGCGCGGGCGAGTTGTCGAACGGGCCGCACGCGATGCGCAACCTCGCCGACGCGGCCCATTTCCTCTGCCTGCTTCACGGACGTTATCCAGGCGTGATAGACAATGCCGCGCGCAAGGCGGTTGATCCCGCCTCGCGGCAATGGATGAACGAGGCCGCAGGCGCCTTCGCGCAGGAACGCGCCTTCCTTTCGAAAGTCGCCGCCGCCGTCGGCCCCGTGCCGAGTACGCAAGGCCAGGCGCAATGCGAAGCTGCCGTCGTCGCGCAGCGCAAGGCGATCGACATGCTCGCCGAATCGGACCGCCACGGCTGCGCCGTCGGCGCCGCGATCGCCCTGACGCTCGACTGGCGCACGATCCGCGTCCTGCTCGACATCAGCGCCCAGCGCCTCGAAATGAACGTGCCGCGCTGCACCCTTCCCGACCTGCGCGACACCGCGCGGCTTGCGGGCACGATCGGCGACACCCCCGCGGTCGAACGCGCAATGATGTTCGGCGCGCAGCAGTTGATCGCCCAGCACAGCGGCCTGTGGGATTTGATGGCCGCCCGCGCCGCGAGCCGGGCGCACAACTGACACATATTCCGGCGCGCTTGCGCCGACTCTTCCGCCCCGCTATGCCTGCTTGACGTTCACGTTAAGGGAAGGCAGCGCGCCATGCGTTTCGAGGGTACCAGCGCCTATATCGCGACCGACGACCTGAAGGTTGCGGTCAACGCCGCGACCTTGCTGCGCCGTCCTTTGCTCGTGAAAGGCGAACCCGGCACCGGCAAGACCGTGCTGGCCGAGGAAATCGCCAAGGCGTTCGACGCGCCGCTGATCACCTGGAACATCAAGTCGACCACCAAGGCCCAGCAGGGCCTCTATGAATATGATGCGGTCGCGCGTCTGCGCGACGGCCAGCTCGGCGAAGAGCGCGTCCACGACATCCGCAACTATATCCGCAAGGGCAAATTGTGGGAGGCCTTCACCTCGCCCAAGCTTCCCGTTCTGCTGATCGACGAGATCGACAAGGCCGACATCGAATTCCCGAACGACCTTCTCCAGGAACTCGATCGCATGGCTTTCCATGTCTACGAGACCGACGAGACGGTGACCGCGAAGGAACGGCCGATCGTCGTCATCACCTCGAACAATGAAAAGGAACTGCCCGACGCTTTCCTGCGCCGCTGTTTCTTCCACTATATCAAGTTCCCCGACCGCGACACGATGGCGTCGATCGTCGACGTCCATTTCCCGGGCATCCAGAAGACGCTGGTCAGCCGCGCGATGGATATTTTCTACGAAGTCCGCGAAGTTCCCGGCCTGAAGAAAAAGCCATCGACGAGCGAACTGATCGACTGGCTCAAGCTGCTGCTCAACGAAGACATGCCGCTCGAAGTTCTCCAGAACCGCGACGTCGGCAAGGCGATCCCGCCGCTTCATGGCGCGCTGCTAAAGAATGAGCAGGATGTGATGCTGCTGTCTCTTATACACATCTGACGCTGCCGACGAAGCTAGAAGTG
>CAUUIU010000308.1:0-4231 GCA_963545025.1 uncultured Sphingopyxis sp.
AGATCGCTCAGTGTCTCGTGGGCTCGGAGATGTGTATAAGAGACAGGCCCGACGCTCTCCATCGCGGCCTGATAGGCTTTCAGCTCTTCCGGCGTGAGCCGCGACGGCAGCGTCTTGCCGCTTTGGTCGATCGCGAGCGGGATCATCACCTTTGCCACTTCGGCCGGATCATCGGGCATCACCATCTCGAGCATCAACTGGTCGGACTTGTCGAAGGCGGCCTTCACCGCCTCATCAAACCAGCTGAGGCCAGGTTTCAACACATGGACGGTGCCGAAAAGATAGATCGTCGTATCCTCGTCCTTGACCACCCACAGCGCCGGATCGGCATCGGTTGTCGCGGCCGCCGCGGCGACGGGCTCCGCGGCCTGCGCGACATTGCCGCCGGGCAGCACCGCGCACTGCGCAAAGGGAATGACGGCGCAGGTGGCGACCAGCGTCTTGAACCAGCTCTTCATGGAAAAATCACCTTTCATACGGGACCTTATGGCCCGCGAGGATGGGGAAGGGGAATGAATAATGTTCAGCGGTATTTGAGCCACACCCAGACGACGGCGTTCACGCCCATCGAGAGCAGAAACAGCAGCATCGCGTCGGGCGGCGGGGCGAGCTGGGCGCGATTGAGGACCCACCATACCGGCGCCGGAACGATGAAGGCATACCAGCCCGCCAATCCGGCCCACAGCCAGGCGCGCTCTTCATGGTCGTCGATCGCACGGTGATAGATGATCATCGCGATCGCAAGGCCGATCACCCAAAACAGCGATGCCCCGATTGCAAAACCCATGCTCAGCGATCCATGGAAAGCCGCTTCGATGCCGTTGCGGCCCGCTGGCTGGTCGGCGACCATCCAGCCGCCCAGGATTCCGCCGAGGATAGCGGAAAAGCCGAGGGCGAAGCGATAGCGGCGCTGGCGCGGCGACGGGCGACGCCGCGCCCGGGACATTTCGGCTTCAGTCATTGGAGTTCCCTTCGTTGCCGTCGTCGAAAATCTCTTCGATCGGCATTTCAAACAGGCGCGCGAGCTTGAAGGCAAGCGGCAGCGACGGGTCATATTTCCCCGTTTCGATCGCGTTCACCGCCTGCCGCGAGACATCGAGCCGGTCGGCCAGTTCGGCCTGGCTCCAGTTTCGCATCGCGCGCAGCACTTTCAGCTTGTTGTTCATTGGCACCTCGCCAGCATTTCCATCCGAAGGAACATCGCTTCCCATAGAGCATCGAAATGTCGGGGAAGCGGAATTTTTTGTCCCAGTACGGTTGGCATGGTCGGGTTTGCGATAACAGGCCAGTCCCGCGTGTTCGCCGGACAAGAGACTGGAGCGCCGCCACGCGGGAGGGCGCTCCAGCCCAGGTCGTCGGCCGTCACCGGGGAGATGCGGCCGAAGCGAAACCGTCGGATGGCACCATCCTTACCGCGCGGCCTTCACCATCAGCAGCGCGAGCTGCGTGCCGCCCTGCGCCTGCGCGACGGCGCGGTCGGCCTGCGGCTCGACCTGGGCGAGAACATCCGCGATGCAGGCCGTCTGGCGGGCATGTTCGGCGGCGCCGCGCAGGCCCGACTGGCAAACGCGGCGTGCAGCGCTCTTCAGGCGGGCGTCAAGGCGATCGCGATCGGCATTATGGGCGAGGTTCAGGTCGTCGATGCGGACGCTGATCGAAGGACTGTCGGCCTCGGCTGCGACAGCAGGCGCTGCGGTCACGGTGAGCGAGAGGGCGAGGATCAGTGCGCGGGTCATCATGTCTATGTCTCCTTGGATAAAACGGGTTAGGTCACGTTCACCTGTCTTCATGTCAGGTATACATGACTATATGTCGCGATTCGCTGACCATGTCAACAACGCCTTACAAAAAGATTTGGACACCTGACAAAGTCGCGCATTTTGGCGATGCTCGCTCAAGTCGTGAGCCTTGACCGTGCGGCGCCGCTAGGCCAATGCGGCGACGCTTTTTGTACCTGCGAAGGATGGACCGGCCGTGGCCGAAGGGGCGGACAAGACACCACTCAGCTTTCAGGACATGATCCTGACGCTGCACGCTTATTGGGCCGCGCGCGGTTGCGCGATTCTACAGCCTTATGACATGCGCGTCGGGGCAGGGACCTTTCACCCGTCGACGACGCTTCGCAGCCTCGGTCCCGAACCGTGGAATGTCGCTTATGTCCAGCCGAGCCGCCGCCCTACCGACGGCCGCTATGGCGAGAATCCGAACCGCCTTCAGCATTATTACCAGTATCAAGTGATATTGAAGCCATCGCCCGCGGACCTGCAGGAGCAATATCTGGGCAGCCTCGCCGCGATCGGCATCGATCCGCTGCTCCACGACATCCGTTTCGTCGAGGACGACTGGGAATCGCCCACGCTCGGCGCGTGGGGCTTGGGCTGGGAAGTCTGGTGCGACGGGATGGAAGTCACCCAGTTCACTTATTTCCAGCAGATGGGTGGCTTCGACTGCAAACCCGTCGCGGGCGAGCTCACCTACGGGCTCGAACGCCTCGCCATGTATATCCAGAATGTCGACAATGTGTACGACCTGCGTTTCTCCGACGCGGTCGGCGACGTTGCCGCGGTCAGCTATGGCGACGTGTTCCTCGAGAATGAAAAGCAGTTCTCGAAATGGAATTTCGAGGTTGCCGATACCGACACTTTGTTCACGGGCTTCAAGGCGGCCGAGGCCGAATGCAACCGCGCGATCGAGGCCGGCGTCCCGCTCGCGGCCTATGATCAGGCAATCGAGGCGAGCCACCTGTTCAACCTGCTCCAGGCGCGCGGCGTGATCAGCGTGCAGGAACGCGCCAATTATATGGCGCGCGTCCGCGACCTCGCAAAGGGCAGCTGCAAGGCATGGATCGACAGCCAGTCCGAACGCTGGACCCAAAACTATCCGGGGTGGACGCTGTGACCGACTTTCTTCTCGAACTGCGCAGCGAGGAAATCCCGGCGCGGATGCAGGCCGGCGCGCGCGCCGAGCTCGACAAGCTGTTTCGCGCGCAGTTGTCCGCCGCGGGTATCGAGGTTGGCGACCTCACCATCTGGTCGACCCCGCGGCGTCTTGCGCTGATTGCGAAGGGCCTGCCCGAGGCGACCGCCGCGGTCAGCGAGGAACTCAAAGGCCCGCGCAGCAGCGCGCCGCCGCAGGCGCTCGAAGGCTTCCTCCGCAAGACCGGCCTGACGCAGGATCAGCTCGAAGACCGCGACGGCGTCTATTTCGCCGTCATCGACAAACCCGGCCGCGCGACCGCCGAGGTGCTGGCGGAGGCGATCCCCGCAATCGTCCGCGCCTTCGCCTGGCCCAAGTCGATGCGCTGGGGCAAGGACAGCGCGAGCAGCGAAAGCCTGCGCTGGGTGCGCCCGCTGTCGGGCATCGTTGCGATCTTCGGCGAAAACCTCGTTGCGTGTGAAGTTAGCGGGATTTCGGCGGGTTTCGCGACGCGCGGCCACCGCTTCCACTGCCCGGGCGAGATCACGATCGGCTCGGCATCGGACTATGTCGAAAAGCTGCGCGCCTGCCACGTCATCGTCGACCATGAGGAACGCCAGTCGATCATCCGCGACGGCGCCGCCAAGGCCGCCACCGACGCCGGGCTGACGCTCGTCGAGGACGAGGCGCTGGTGATCGAGAATGCCGGCCTCACCGAATGGCCGGTGCCCTTGCTCGGGCGCTTCGACGAAGCGTTTCTGGAGGTGCCGCCCGAGGTCATCCAGCTGACGGCGCGTGTGAACCAGAAATATTTCGTCGTGAACGGCGCCGACGGCAAGCTCGCCAACGGTTTTGTCTGCACCGCAAACATCGACGCGGTCGATGGCGGCGCCGAGATCGTCGCGGGCAACCGCAAGGTGCTTGCGGCGCGCCTGTCCGACGCGCGCTTCTTCTGGGAACAGGATCAGAAGAAAACGCTCGCGCAGCACGCCGAGAAGCTGGCGAACATCACCTTCCACGAAAAGCTCGGCACCGTCGCCGACAAGGTCGAACGCGTTGCCAAGCTTGCCGAATGGCTGGCGAGCGAGGGAATCGTCCTGCACTGTAACCCCGCGCTCGCGCGGCAGGCGGCGGAGCTAGCAAAGGCCGACCTCGTCACCGAAATGGTCGGCGAATTCCCCGAATTGCAGGGCCTGATGGGCGGCTATTACGCCCGCGCCGAAGGCCTGTCCGACGCGGTCGCCGACGCGATCCGCGATCATTACAAGCCTGTCTCTTATACACATCTCCGAGCCCACGAGACACTGAGCGATCT
>CAUUIU010000309.1:0-4229 GCA_963545025.1 uncultured Sphingopyxis sp.
ACAGACCCTGCATTGGGGCAGGGTTTTCTGGATGCTATCCAGCCCTTCATCTGGCGCCGCAGCCTCGATTTCCGGCAGCTCCGGGAAATCGGCGCGATGAGCGACCGCATCCGGGACCATTTTGCACAGGGCCAAGCGTTCGGGCCGGGATATGATCTGAAACGCGGGCGCGGCGGCATCCGCGAGATCGAATTTTTCGCGCAGGTTCATCAGCTGATCTATGGTGGCCGCGATCCTTCGCTGCGCGTCCCCGCAACGGTCGATGCGCTGGCCGCGCTCGCCGACGCCGGGCGTATCGAGCGCGCCGACGCCGAACGGCTGTCGGGCCATTATGCGACGCTGCGCCGCATCGAGCACCGGTTGCAGATGATCGAGGACCAGCAGACGCACTGCCTGCCGACCCAGCGCGCCGCGCTCGATGCCGTCTCGCGGCTCGACGGCTTGCCCGATGGCGCCGCGCTGCTCGCGCTCCTCGAACCCGTCGCGACCGATGTAGGCGCCTGTTACGACCGGATCGTAACCGAGCGCGCGGTTACGACCGGATTGTCCCGCGACGAGGGCGAACTTGCCGGTCAATTGATGGCGGCGGGCTTCGAGCCGCCCGACGCCGCGCTGCGCACGATCGCCGAATGGCGCGGTGGCAAGCTGCGCGCGCTGCGCAGCCAGGCGGCGCTCGAGGCGCTCGAAACCGCGCTTCCCGAACTGGTCAAGGCGCTCGGCGCCGCGCCCGATGCCGCGCTCACCCGCTTCGACAAGCTCGTCGCGGGACTGCCCAGCGCGATCAATTTCTTCCACCTGCTCGCCGCGCAGCGCGAACTGGCGAAAATCGCGACGCGCATCCTCTGGCTCGCTCCCACGCTTGCCGACGCGCTCGGCGCGCGGGTCGAACTCATCGAAGGGCTGATCGACAAGCGCGCGTTCGAGGCGCCGGCGACGAAAGTGGATATGCTTGCCGAATGGGCACCGGGGCTCGCCGGGCTCGACTATGAGCGCTTGCTCGACCGCGTCCGCGACCGCGTGGGCGAGCGGCGTTTCGCCTATGGCGTCCAACTGATTGCCGGATCGACCGACCCGCTCACCATCGCCTGCGGCTATTCGGAACTCGCCGAAGCGGCACTGCAGGTGCTCGCCGACGCGACGGTGGCCGAATTCGTCGCGGCGCACGGACGGATCGCCGACAGCGAACTCGTCGTGCTCGCGCTCGGGCGGCTCGGGGGCAGGGCGCTCACCCATGCGTCGGACCTCGACCTCATCTATCTCTTCACCGGCGACCATCTCGCCGAATCCGATGGCCCGCGCCCGCTGGGGGCGACGACCTACTACAACCGCCTTGCCCAGCGCGTGACCGGCGCGATGTCCGTGCCGACCGCGGCGGGCAAGCTCTATGACATCGACACGAGACTGCGGCCGCAGGGCGCGCAAGGCCCGCTCGTCGTCACGCTCGACAGCTTCGAACGCTATCAGCGCGAGGAGGCCTGGACGTGGGAGCATATGGCACTGCTCCGCGCGCGGCCGGTCTTTGGCTCCGACGCGGCGAAGACCGAGGTTCAGCGCGTCATCGACACCTTGCTGGCCGTCCAGCGCGACCCCGCGAAACTGGCGCAAGACGCCGCCGAGATGCGCGGCAAGATCGCGGCGCACAAGCCCGCGAAGGGCGCGCTCGACATCAAGGGTGGACGGGGCGGGCTTGTCGACCTTGAGTTCGCGATGCAGGTGACACAGCTTGTCAGCGGCCAGTGCCACGATCCCAATATTTCGGGCGCACTCGCGTGCCTGAAGGTGGCGGGGCTTGTGCCGTCCGAGATCATCGACGCGCACGGCCTGCTTGCTCGGATGCTCGTCATGCTGCGGCTGACCGCGCCCGAGGGCGAGCCAGCGACCGCGGCAGCGCGTCAGCTCGTCGCGAGCGCGTGTGGTGAGCCCGGCTGGTCGCAACTGCTTGCCGCGCATGACGCGGCGCGGCAGGAGATCGCCGACTGGTGGGCGACGATTCGCCCCGCACAGCAGGAGACAAAGCCATGACCCTCGCAACCGGAGATGCCATCCCCGCGGTGACGCTGCTCGACGCCGATGGTGCAGTGATCGATCTCGCGAGCCTCAAGGGCGCGCCGCTGGTCGTCTATTTTTATCCCAAGGCCGACACGCCGGGCTGCACGACCGAAGCACAGGATTTCACGCGTCTTGCGCCCGAATTCGCCAAGCTGGGCGCGCAAATCCTGGCCGTGTCGCGCGACGCGCCCGAGAAACTCTGCAAGTTCCGCGATAAATATGGCCTCACGGTCCGCCTCGCCTCCGACGAGGATGGCGCGGTGTGCGAAGCTTTCGGCACATGGGTCGAGAAGCAGAATTACGGCCGCACCTATATGGGGATCGAGCGGTCGACCTTCCTGTTCGGCGCCGACGGAAAGCTTGCCAAGGAATGGCGCAAGGTGCGTGTGAAGGGTCATGCCGATGCGGTGCTGGAGGCAGCGAAAGCCCCGTAAATGCCCACTTTAGGCGAAGCCGCACGCGCGGTCCTGCTGACGCCGGATCCGCACGACAAGCGCCGTGCGGCGCGCAGTCTGGCGCGTGCGTGGCGACGGGGAGAGCTTGCGCATCGTTGCAATGCGGCCATGCCCGACCAGCCCGCATGGCCAGCCGCGCCCGCGCTGCTCGCGCCGAACCAGATGCCCAAACGCGGCAAGGGTGGCTCGGAACGCGGGCGCATCGCCTTGCTTCACGCGCTCGCACATATCGAATTCGTCGCGATCGACCTGGCGGTCGATCTGATCGGCCGCTTTGGCGCTGAATTTCCTCGCCAATTTGTCGACGACTGGATCGCCGTCGCCGCCGATGAAGCGATGCATTTTGCGCTGCTCGACCGCCGATTGCGTCAGCTCGGCAGCCAATATGGAGCGCTTCCTGCGCACGCCGGGCTGTGGGAGGCGGCGCAGGTTACCGCAGACGATGCGCTTGCGCGCCTCGCGATCGTGCCGATGGTGCTCGAAGCGCGCGGCCTTGACGTCACGCCGGCGACGGTCGAACGATTCCACGCGGCCGGTGATGAGGCTTCGGTCAAGATTTTATCGCGTATTTACAACGATGAAATTCGTCATGTGAGTGCCGGCACTATCTGGTTCGGCTGGATGTGCGACGAACGGGGATTCAACGCCGTTGAAACGTGGCAAAGCCTCGTAAAATCCCGATTTCGCGGATCGCTGAAGCCTCCGTTCAACGACTCGGCGCGCCACGACGCCGGTTTAACGCAAGAATTCTACGCTGTTATTGCTTCGTAAGGATTGGAACAGCAAACAGACTTCCGCGGGGGATGAGCAATCATCCAAACCTAGAAAACACCGGCGCCAAGGCCCTTTTTCGGACTTTGGCGACATGGCAAACGCGGGGTCGTTATTTTGATTAACACTCTTCTGGCGCAGAAGTTGCACCAAGTCGCAATATTCTGCGCGGCAGCATGTTTCGGACTGGCTACGCCTGCCGTTCACGCCGCCGAAACCAGCGCCGACGCTGGTATCATCGCTCCCGACGAGCCCGATGATGACGATTTCACCGCTGGCGTCACCAAGTCCGGCGAAGATACGGAAGCGCGCGCGATCTTCCAGGCCTGGAAGCGTCTCGACACCGGCCTCGCCGCCAGCATCGGCGTTGCGGTGCCCTCGCGCCGTCCGATCGAGCAGATGTCGCTGTCCTCGTCGTATGGCATGCGTGTCCACCCGGTCACTGGCAAGCTTGCGCGCCACAACGGCATCGACATTCCGGCGCCGCACGGCACCCCCATTTACGCGACCGCCGACGGCATCGTCGGCCGCGCCCAGCGCCTCGGCGGCTACGGCAATTATGTCGAAGTCGAGCATGGCAATGCGATCCAGACGCGCTACGGCCATATGTCCTCGTACATCGTGACCCCCGGCCAGTCGGTGAAGAAGGGCGAGGTCCTGGGCTACGTCGGTTCGACCGGTCGTTCGACCGGCAACCACCTCCATTATGAAGTCCGTATCGAAGGCGCACCGGTCAATCCGATGCCGTTCGTCCGGTCGGATCAGATGGCGATCGCTGCCATCACCGGAAAGAATGTCGCCATGGGCGGTCCCGAATAATAGAGCTTTCCTGGGTCGGAGAGGAGGGGCGCCAGGCGGGTAACCGTCGCGGCGCCCTTTTCATTTGCGCCACAAGCCCTATCTAGCGGTCATGGCCACGCAGCTTTCCGATATCACCCCTGTCTCTTATACACA
>CAUUIU010000310.1:0-4220 GCA_963545025.1 uncultured Sphingopyxis sp.
ATCGCTCAGTGTCTCGTGGGCTCGGAGATGTGTATAAGAGACAGGCAATGAGCCGTGCGAGACGAGCTACGCCGACCGTGCGGGCAAATATATGGGCCAAAAGGGCGTTACGCTGCCCAAGCTTTGATGGATTAACTCATCTCAGCCGGACTTGCTCTTCCGGTCAGCATTGATAACGTTCCCAGAATTGCAGATTCCGGGAGGGACGATGACATTCCGTTCGATCATGGTAGCGCTGGCGTTGCTGCTCCCCACCGGCACGGCGCAAGCTGAGGGTTTCCTGAAAGTCGAAGGCACGCGCATCGTCGACGGGTCGGGCAAGCCCGTGATCCTGCGCGGCATGGGTCTCGGCGGCTGGATGCTGCAGGAAGGCTATATGCTCAAGCTCGGCGAGATCGGGCCGCAGCATAAAATCCGCGCGAAGCTGGTCGAACTCGTTGGGGAGGAGCGCACCGCCCAATTCTACCGCGCATGGCTGGATAACCATACGACGAAGGCCGACATCGACCAGATGGCGAAATGGGGCTTCAATTCGGTGCGCCTGCCGATCCATTTCGACCAGCTTACCTTGCCCGCCGACAAGGAACCGAAGGCCGGACAGGACACGTGGCACGCGGAAGGTTTTGCGCGCATCGACCGGCTGCTCGCATGGAGCAAGGCGAACCGCCTCTACCTGATCCTCGATCTCCACGCCGCGCCGGGTGGTCAGGGCAACGACCTCGCCATTTCCGACCGCGATCCCGCCAAGCCGTCGCTGTGGCAGAGCGAGGAGAATCAGCGCAAGACCGTCGCGCTGTGGGAGAAGCTGGCCAAACGCTATGCGAACGAGCCGTGGATCGGCGGCTACGACCTGATCAACGAGCCCAACTGGAGCTTCGCGACCCCCGGCAAGGGCAATGGCTGCGACGAGACCGAGAACAAGGCGGTCTGGAGCCTGCAACAGCGGATTACCGCGGCGATCCGCAAGATCGACAAGCAGCATATCGTCATCATTGAGGGCAATTGCTGGGGCAATAACTACAAGGGCATGCCGCCCGCTTGGGATGCCAATATGGTGCTCAGCTTCCACAAATATTGGAACCGCAACGACGAAGCGAGCATCGCCGAGATCAAGGCGCTGCGTACCAGTTATAACCGCCCGATCTGGCTCGGCGAGTCGGGCGAGAACAGCAATGTCTGGTTCCGCGACGCCATCACGCTGATCGAGAGCGAAGGTATCGGCTGGAATTTCTGGCCGCTCAAGAAGATCGGCTTCAACCAGCCGCTCGAAATCGATCCGGGCAAAGGCTGGATAAAGATCGTCGCCTGGGCGACCGGAAAGGGACCGAAACCGGCGCCCGACGAGGCTTTTGCCGCGATGATGACCTTCGCGGAAAACAGCCGGTTCGACCGCAATATCCCCAAGCCCGACGTCATCGACGCGATGCTGCGCCAGCCGCACGATCCGCGTTACAGGCCATATGTCGAGCGGCGGATCGACAAAGCCCCGGTACTCATCCGGGCCGTCGACTATGATCTGGGCCCGGCCGGCACGGCCTATCACGATACGGTCGACGCCGATTATCATGTTGCGACCGGGGGCGATTGGGCGGTGTGGAACGAAGGCCGAACTTACCGCAACGACGGCGTCGACATCGCGCGCGAAGCCGACGGCAGCCCCTATGTCAGCCATTTCGTCACCGGCGAATGGATGCGCTACAGCGCCGACGTCGCAAAGGCGGGGCGCTGGTCCGTCACCGCACGCGTTCGATCGGCAAAGGGCGGCCGCATCGGTATTGATGAGCGCGGCGTAACCGTCACCGCCGGCACCGGCTGGAAAAGGGTGACGCTTGCCGACATCGACCTGCCCGCCGGGCTCGGCGCCGCCACCCTGCGCGCGATCGATTGCAGCGACTGCGAGGTCGCCGATTTGACCTTCACACCGCGCTAGGCAGGAACCTCATCGCCTCCCACGCGTCCTGTCTGCACAAGCGGATGGGGTCTGTGTGTGGAGGAATGCCCATGTCGATGCTTGCCGTCTTTATCGGTCGCCTGTTCATTGCGGTGATTTTCATTGTCTCGGGGATCAACAAGCTGATCCACGTCAACGACAC
The DNA here is from genome assembly GCA_963545025.1 of uncultured Sphingopyxis sp. GTDB lineage: Bacteria > Pseudomonadota > Alphaproteobacteria > Sphingomonadales > Sphingomonadaceae > Sphingopyxis. Next base: position 2,094 of record CAUUIU010000310.1, read on the forward strand.
CAGCGCGATGATTCCCGCCGCCGGCCTGCCCGGCGGGCTCGCGATCCCGACCGGGCTGTTCGAACTGATCGCCGGCGTCTGCATCGCGCTCGGTATCGCGGCGCGGCTGTGGTCGATCCTGCTTGCGATCTTCGTCCTCGCCACCATCCTCTTCTTCCACCGCGAGGTCACCGATCCCGTTCAGGCGATGGCGGCGATGAAGAATCTCGCGATCGCAGGCGGCCTGCTCTGCCTTTTCGGCTATGGCCATACGCGCTGGAGCTATGACGCGCTGCGCCAGCGTCGCCGCGACGAACTCGCGGCGCATCAGACGCAGCAACGCGCGAGCGAAGCCGAACTGCGCCCCGCACGCGCCGAGGGCCGCGCCGAAGCGGTTGGGGCGCCTGTCGTGGTGAAGAAGCGCCCCTTCTGGCGCCGCTGACGCTTCGCGCTTGGCAAGCTTCCCCGCCTGCGCTAGCCTCCACTTAACGTTTACGTAAAGGGAGGATGGCCATGGCGGGGACCCGCGAGTTCGACATCATTGTCTATGGCGCGACCGGCTTCACCGGGCGCCTCGTCGCCGAATATCTCGTCCAGCATTATCGCGGCCGCAAGGATGCGCCCAAATGGGCGATGGCGGGGCGCAGCGCCGAAAAGCTCGCCGAGGTTCGCGACCTCATCGGCGCGCCCAAGGACACGCCGCTGGTCGTCGCCGACGCGAGCGATCCGGCGACCCTCGATGCTATGGCGGCGCGGACGAGCGTCGTCCTGACCACCGTCGGCCCTTACCAGCTTTATGGCAACGAGCTGGTCGCCGCCTGCGTCAAGGCGGGCACCGCCTATGCCGACCTCTGCGGCGAACCTGGCTGGATGCGCGAGATGATCGACGAGCATGAGGCGGCCGCCAAAGCGTCGGGCGCCCGCATCACCTTCAGCTGCGGTTTCGACTCGATCCCCTTCGATCTTGGCGTCCATTTCCTTCAGGCAGAGGCGATGAAACGCCACGACAAGCCCGCGCCGCGCGTCAAGGGCCGCGTGCGCAAGATGGCGGGCGGTGCCTCGGGCGGCACGATCGCCAGCCTGACCGAAACGCTGAAAGCCATCGCAAAGAAGCCGTCGCTGGCGTTGCTCCTCAAGTCGAGCTTTGCACTCACCCCGGGGTTCGAAGGGCCTTCGCAGCCCACCGGACTGATCCCCGAATATGACAGCGCCACCGGCACCTGGACCGCGCCTTTCGTCATGGCACCGATCAACACCAAGAATGTTCATCGCACCAACTTCCTGCTTGGCCACCCGTGGGGCGAGGATTTGGTTTACGACGAGATGGTGATGACGACGATCGGCGATGCCGGAAAGGCGATGGCCGAGGCGATGGCGAAGGCGAATCCCTTCGACCCGAGCATCAAGCCCGGCGAAGGTCCGAGCAAGGAACAGCGCGAAAACGGTTTTTACGACGTGCTTTTTATCGGCGAATACCCCGATGGCACGACCGTGCGTGCCAGCGTGCAAGGCGACCGCGATCCCGGCTATGGCTCGACATCGAAGATGCTTGCTGAAACCGGCATCGCGCTGCTTGCGAACAAGGGCGCGGGCGGCGTCTGGACGCCGGGTGCGCTGCTCGGCGACGCGCTGATCGCGCGGCTGATCGCTAATGCCGGGCTGACTTTCCAGATCGAGGATTAAAGACGAGATGACGACCTCCCCCAGCGCGCTCGACGCGCTGCTTTCGACGCTGCGCACCGAAGAGGGCGTGGCGAAGGCGCATATCGACGAAGGGTGGATGCAGGGCCGGACCGCTTATGGCGGGATCAGCTCGGCAGTCGCGCTTGCCGGCACCATGGCGCTGCATCCGACCGAAACGCCGCTACGCTATGCCCAGATCAGCTTCGTCGGCCCGGTCGGCGGCGATTGCACGGTCGAGACGCGCGTCCTGCGCCAGTCGAAATCGAGCCTGTTCATCGATGCCGGCGTATTGAGCGATCAGGGTTTTGGCACCGCGGCGGTTTTTGCCTTCTCGGGCGACCGCGCCAGCCACCTCGACCACAACCGGCTGTTCATGCCCGAAGCGCCCGACCCCGAAACGCTGGCTCCGGTGCCCAGTCATCACGCGCTGTCTCTTATACACATCTGACGCTGCCGACGAAGCTC
>CAUUIU010000311.1:0-4220 GCA_963545025.1 uncultured Sphingopyxis sp.
AGATCGCTCAGTGTCTCGTGGGCTCGGAGATGTGTATAAGAGACAGGCTTCCTGCTGCTCGCGACGCATTTGCGCGATGGGCGCACGCCCAATGCGGCCCGCAAGCAGTGGTTCATGGTCGACAGCGATGGCGACAGCGAACCCCTGCTCTCGCTGCTCACCGCCGCGCTGGGCGCCGGCACGGTGAAAGAGACGCTCGCGACCCTCGACCCCGTCCACGCCGATTTCGCGGTGCTCAAGGCCTCGCTCAAGAAAGCGAAAACCCCCGCCGACGCCAACGCGATCCGCGTCAACATGGAACGCTGGCGCTGGATGCCGCGCGCGCTCGGCGCCAATTATGTCGTCAGCAACGTTCCCGAATATCTGACCCGCGTCATTTTCGACGGCGTCAAGATCGGCGAGCACAAGGCCGTCGTCGGCAAGGCGTCGACCCCGACGCCGCAGCTCAACCCGATGGCAACCGGCGTCATCGTCAACCCGACCTGGACGCTGCCGCGCAGCATCATCAACGAGGGCATCGGCGCGACGATCGCGCGCAGCCCTGCCTCCGCGCGCGCGCAGGGCTATACCTGGACGGGCAGCGGCAAGACGCTGTCGGTCGTCCAGCAGCCCGGCGCGAACAACGCGCTCGGCGTGATGAAGATGGAGATGCTGAACCCGCACGCCATCTATCTGCACGACACGCCGTCGAAGGGCGCTTTCGCGGCCGCTACGCGCGCGTTCAGCCACGGCTGCATCCGTACCGAAAAGGCGCTGCATTTCTCGGGCCTGATGACGGTGTGGTTCGCGGGAAAGACGCCCGAAGAATTCGGCGAGGCGATCGCCAGCGGCAAGACGACGCGTTTCGGCTTTGAAAAGCCCTTCCCCGTCTATGTCGCCTATTGGACCGTCATTCCCGACGGCAAGGGCGGCGTGAAGAAGCTCGCCGATATCTACGGCCGCGACGCGCCGGTGGTGGCAAGCTTCGCGCAGCCCGGCCGCCCGACCGCGACGATCATCGCCCCCGTCGTGCCGCCGGTCGTACCGACGGTACAGACAACCGCGCGGGTAACGAAACCGGGAACCAGCGGGATTTATTGAGCGGCGGCGGCTAGCGACCGGTAGCCGCCCCCACCCATCATCGATAGCAACCTGCCGCTTCTCACCCGTACGCCAGCACCGGCCTCAGTCCGCCGTTGTCGGCATCTGCCCGCTGAACGTGCTCGCGCGCCGCAGATTTTCCATCCCCGGCAGTGGATCGGCCGGTGGCAGATCGAAAACTTTGGGCATCGGCGGCGGTTCGCTCAGCCGGTCGGCGAACAGCAGCCGTCCCGGCCCGAGCTTGTAGAGGATCATCGGCAACAGCTCTTCGCCAAAGACAAAGCAGCCTTCGCTCCGCCCGAGCTTTCCCTGCGTCGCGATCAGCGACGGGTCGGCGTACCAGGCGCCATGCACGACAATCGCGCGCGCGTCGGCCGAATAATTGTCGGGCTCCAGCCCCGCGAGCCGCATCGAAGAGCCATTGGCGCCCCAATAATAGTCGCTGGTGCGATAGGCGCCGCGCGACGTCGCGAGGCTGCCGACGCGGTTCGAAAAGCTCTTGAGCCAGCCGTCGTGCTGCGGGTCCGACCCGCGGCCATGCGTCACCGGGAACATCTCGACCTTTCCCGCGACCATATCGACCAGCGCAAAGCGCGGGCGCGAAGAAGGCAGGCCGAAATCGACGACGCCGACACGGTCACCCTGCGGGATATTGCGGCCTTGCAGCGCGAGCTGCTTTTTGGCGACGGCCAGATAGTCGACCGGCGGCGGCAGCGGCGCCACCGGCTGTTGAATCCAGTTCGGAAGCTGCGCGCGCGCAGGTACGGCGGCCATCGCGCCCGCCCCTGCGATTCCGGCCAGCAAGGCCCTGCGATCAATCAATTCATTCACTTCAGTAGCAACCCCGCATAGGCCGCCCTTTGGCGGTCCCCACGACTTTGCATGTCGTATTCGGGCCGCGAAAGGCAAGCTGGTGGTTCCCCTTCATGCGGGAAGATGTGCCATATATGCCATGAATAGCGAGTTTACGCTGCTGTAAGGCTGCGTTAGGGGATCACGCATGAAAGCGACCATCTGGCACAACCCCGCGTGTGGCACCTCGCGCAAGACGCTGGCGATCCTCGAAGAGACGCCCGGCGTAGAGGTCGAGGTGGTCCAATATTTGAAAACGCCCTATGGCGAGGACAAGCTGCGCCAGCTGTTCAAGGACGCCGGCCTGACCGCACGCGAGGCGCTACGCCTGCGCGGCACCGACGCCGAAGAGCGCGGACTGGGCGAAGCCAGTGAGGATGAGATCGTCGCCGCGATGGCCGCCAACCCCGCCTATGTGAACCGCCCTTTCGTCGAAACCGAAAAGGGCGTCCGCTTCTGCCGCCCCCAGGACGTCGTGCGCGAAATTCTCTGATCGGCGGGGCCTTAGACGCTGGACAGAATCGGACGTCACTGGCTACCCGCCCGGCATGGGTATCATCGCAACGATCATGAACACGGCTACCGGCCAGCCGCTCCAGAAAATGAGTTTCAACCGCATGCCGAAGCCGTGGGCGAGCTTCAATCTTGCCACCGGTGAACTGGTCACCGCCGAACGGATCGACGTCGGCAAGCCCGCGCCGGGCAAATTCGCTGCCACCATCAATGTCTGGGTGACGGTCAAGCCCCGCACCTGACGTCGCGCTCCGCTGCGGCGGGCAATGCGGGAAACCGGGCGCGTTAGACATAAGGAAAGGGCCCCGGACATGGTCCGAGGCCCTCGCCGAAACTCGAATCGCAGACCCGGTTACGGGCTGGTCGGGCTGTCGTCGTCCGTCAGGACAACAATCGCCGCGATAATGCCGACGATGGCCAGCGCCATCAGGATCCAGCCGCTCTTGCCTTCCAGTTCATTTTCGCTCGAAACGGTCGAAGCAGCGCGAACGCCTTCGACGCTCTGGGCGGCCGAAGCGGCAACCGGCGCGGCGACCATCGAAGTTGCTGCGAAAAGAACCGCAGCCTTCTTGACCAAATTCATATTACGCTCCCTGACTAATTTTGATTGAGAAGCAACCCCGTGATTCTGTCAGTCACTTGTTTCTCTTGGTAATTGATAGACAAGTCAGGCGGACAATGCAACGCGCGCCAAGCGGGATCGTCGCCAGATTGGGTCCGACGAAAGGCGCGGCACTTTTCAACTGGCCCGGCTAGCCCGCCGCGATTCGCCCTCCCGCTATCCGAAAGCGCGTGACCGGCCCCGGCATGGTGTCGAACAGCGCCGCTTCGGTCCCGGTCAGCCATGCCTGCCCGCCCTGCCCCGCCAGCCGCTCGTAAAGCGCCGCCCGGCGTGAGGGGTCGAGATGCGCCGCGACCTCGTCGAGGAGCAGCACGGGCCGCGCACCGCGCGCCCGCGCGACGCAATCGCTGTGCGCGAGGACGAGCGAGAGCAGCATCGCCTTTTGCTCGCCGGTCGAACAGCGCGCCGCGGCGCGGCCCGTCGCGGCATGAACGGCGGACAAGTCGTCGCGATGCGGCCCGGCGGTGGCGCGGCCCGCTGCCGCGTCGATCCGGCGCCGCGATGCGAACAGCGCCTTCAGGGTCTCGACCTCGTATGGCACCTCGCGCTCCACGCCCTCGGCATCGACCAGCGTCAGCAGCGGCCGCGCAAAGGGCGCGTCGGGCTGGCCCGCCAGCTCGGCCCCCAGCGCAGCGAGCGTGATCTGCCGCGCCGCGTCCATCGCCGCGCCATGTTCGGCAAGCTGCGCCTCGAGGCTCGCCAGCCACTGCTGGTCGGCGCTTGCCGGATCGGCCAGCAACTTTCCCCGCGCGCGCAACGCTGCGTCATAGCGGTTGCTATGTTGTGCATGGCGCGGGTCGAGCGCAAGGACGAGCCGGTCGAGAAAGCGCCGCCGGTTGCCCGCGGTATCGACGAACAGCCGGTCCATCGCGGGGGTCAGCCACAGCACCGCGACCCATTCGCCGAGCGACGCGGCCGCAGCGGCGGCGCCATTGATCCGCACGATCCGCCGCCCCGGCTGCGCAGGCTCGATCCCCGTCCCCAGCGCGACCGGCGCCAGATCGGTCCCGGCAAGCACCTCGGCAAAGATCGCAAAGCCTCCGCTCGCCCCGTCGCGCACCATGTCGGACAGGGCCGCCCGGCGCAGCCCGCGTCCCGGCGCGAGCAGCGAGATCGCCTCCAATATATTGGTCTTGCCCGCGCCATTGTCGCC
>CAUUIU010000312.1:0-4200 GCA_963545025.1 uncultured Sphingopyxis sp.
GAGATCGCTCAGTGTCTCGTGGGCTCGGAGATGTGTATAAGAGACAGGAGGAATTGTCGGCGATGGTGCTGCAATCGCTGAAGGCCGATGCCGAGGCCTTTCTGGGCGAGCCGGTGACCGGCGCGATCATCACCGTCCCCGCCTATTTCAACGACCGCCAGCGCAAGGCGACGCGGCGCGCGGGCGAGCTGGCGGGCCTGAATGTCGAGCGGCTGATCAACGAGCCGACCGCCGCGGCGCTCGCTTATGGCATCCACGAGCTGGAGGAAGAGCGGCCCTTCCTGGTGTTCGACCTGGGCGGCGGGACGTTCGACGTGTCGCTGGTCGAGATTTTCGACGGGGTGATCGAGGTGCGCGCGTCGGCGGGCGACAATCGGCTGGGCGGCGAGGATTTCAACGCCGCGATCGTTGCTCTCGCGCGTGATGCGCTGGGCGATAAGCTGAAGGCGAAGCCCGCCGAGGCGGCGATGCTCGACGAAGTGCTGCGCGCCGCCGCCGAGCGCACGCGCCGCGCCTTGTCGGAAAGCGACAGCGCACCGTTCCAGATCGTGTGGAAGGGCGATGCGCTGGCGTGCGACATCACGGGGGCGGCGTTCGAGGAGCGCGCGCAGCCGCTGGTCGACCGGCTGCGCGACCCGGTGCTGCGCGCGCTGCGCGACGGCAATGTCCGCGCCGACACGCTGTCCGAAATCGTCATGGTCGGCGGCGCGACGCGAATGCCGCTGGTCCGCCGCGCGGTGACGCGGATGTTCGGCCGCTTTCCCAATGCGCAGATCAACCCCGACCATGCGATTGCGCTGGGCGCCGCGGTGCAGGCGGGGCTCAAGAGCCGCGACGCGGCGCTGAAGGAAATCCGTCTGACCGACGTCTGTCCCTTCACCTTGGGGGTCGATACCGCGCACCGCGACGCGGGCGGCAAGATCACGACCGGGCTGTTCGCGCCGATCATCGAGCGCAACACGGTGATCCCGACGAGCCGCAGCGAGGTCTTCTCGCCGATGGAGGCGCACCAGCAGGTCGTGACCTTCGGTATCTATCAGGGCGAATCGCGCTTCGTGGCGCAGAATGTCAAACTGGGGCAGCTCGACGTGCCGCTGCCCAAGGATCACCGCGGGCATATCGGCCTCGACGTGCGCTTCACCTATGACGTGTCGGGGCTGCTCGAAATCGACGTCGAGGTGCCGGGCACCGGGACGCGGCGCCAGCTCGTCATCCGCGACGAAGAGGATCGCGAGAGCGAGGCCGACTTTGCCAAGCGGCGCAAACTGCTCGAAGCTTTGAAGGTCCACCCGCGCGATCAGGCCGCCAACGCCGCGACGCTCGCGCGGGCCAACCAGCTGTTCGAAAACCGACTGGGCCACGAGCGGCAGGTCGTCGGCGAATGGATCGCGCATTTCGAGGGCGTGATGGCGCGGCAGGAGCCGCGCGAGATCGAGATGGCGCGCGCCGAGCTGGACAAGGCGATCGATGCGATGGACGGCGAGCAATATCTGTGAGCCGCCGCCGGCCGCCGTGGAGCACGCTGGGGCTCGACCGGACGGGCGACGAGCGGGCGATCAAGCGCGCCTATGCGAAAAAGCTGAAAGAGATCGACGTCGAGGCCGAGCCCGCGAAGTTCATTGCGCTGCGCAAGACCTATGACGAGGCGCTGTGGCAGGCGCGCTGGATCGACGAAGAGGATGATGACGAAGCGTTCGAGGGCGATGAGCCGGACGAGATGCTTGTCGAGGATATACGCAGCGAGGAATTTGCCGGCGAGCTCTGGGCCGCCGACGGCGCGCCGCGCATACCGGCGGCGGGTGCTGCCGATGTCGCGATCCAGCCGCTGCCGTTCGAGCCAAGCGTCGAAACCCCGAGCCCATGGAGCGGCGGCACGGTCGACCGCATCGAGGCGCGGTTCGATGCGATCGAGACATTGCTGCAGGGCGATGCCGAGGGACGCGAGGCTGCGCTCGACCGCGAAATGCGCGCGCTGTGGGATGAGCCGGCGCTCGAGACGGTCGACGCCGCCGAGGATGCCGAGAACCGTCTCGCGCATCTCGCGATCGACTATGGAACCGACGCGACCTTTCTGCTGCGCCTCGCAAGCTGGCATTATGGCTGGGTCCGGCGCGCCCAGCGCGTCGGAACCGGCTGGCCGATCAGCGAGGCGGGACAGCGCGCTGCCGCCGAAAACTGGTTTTCGCGGATCGAAGCCGATGAGACAGGATATTCGAAGAAGGTCTTCGGCGACCTGACCCGGCCGCCGACAGGGCGATGGTGGCGCGACGTCATGCCGAAACGGCGCATTCGCGAATTTCTGACGGCGATGCGCCAGCAGCATCCCGAGGGCGAATATCGTTTCGACCCGGCGATCGTCGAGGCGTGGGAAACGCCATCGCCCTATCGGATGCCGTGGACTGCGCTGGTCCTGGCCTTCCTCGTCGCGATCGGCATGACCGGCGAAGCGGGCAAGGCTCCGCTGGGCGATCCCTTCCTTTGGCTTTGGTGGATCGGCGGTACCGCGGCGCTGGTGGCGATCGGCCGGCTGCTCCGGCGGCGCGTCGAACGCCGCCGCCACCGCGACCCGGCGCTCGATCGGTGGGAGGTCGCGGCCTATGCGGGTGTACTGGCGACATTGCTGATCGCGATGTTTGCGCCCCCGGCTCCGCTCGTCACCGGTCTGCTGATCGCGGCGGCGATCCTCCTCACGCTCGAATCGGGCGGCGAGCCCGGGGCGGACGACGCCGACGGGCTGTGGATGCGATTGATGGCGGCGCGCTATCCGATCATCGCGGGGGCGACTTTTGGCGTGTACGCGATCGGCGCCGGGCCCGATTGGCGCCAGGTGGTGGTGCCGGTCATGCTCGCGATGCTGGCGACCCACTGGCTGCGGCACCGGCTTGTCGCGAGCTGGGAGAAGCTGCCGCTGTTTGCGCGGTCGGGCGCGCGGTTTCTGTTGCTGGGGGGCGCTGCGCTCTTGCTGTGGCTGTCGGCAAAGCTGTTGCCGGCGCCTCCGGGAACGGTGGCAGTTGCCGCAGGCATGTTGATCCTGCTGATCCAGGATGCGGCCGCCGACGCCTATCGGCGTCCGTTTTCGACACCGTTCCTGATCGCTTATGTGCTGCTGGTATCCGCGCTCGCGACGATGCCGCTGACGGTCGGGATGGCGCTCGTCGTTCGCCGGACGATGGACCGGCTGTTCATCAAGGCCTGACGGCTTTTCGGGCCAACGCCGCGTCTATTCGGCGGCATCGCCCAAACGCAAAACGCACAAAAGAAAAGGGCCCCGGCAATGCCGAGGCCCCATCCCTATTTCTTTGTCCAGGTTAGGCCGAGCCGCCACCGCTACCGGTGCCGCCGCCACCCAGGAACTTCCAAAACCAACCCATGTCAGATCTCCTGTTGGCACTGCCCAAGAAGAACAGTTAACGGAGCATATACCTTAATTAGTAAGGTAAATCGAGTCTTAACTATATTCATCACTACCAAAATGGTGGTTATGCGGTGCGGTTGTGTGGAAGTGCGCTGAGGCTGGAGGCCAGTTCGGAAAACAATTGCGGTTTTCCAAGATGATAACCCTGACCGACATCGCAGCCGAGTTGCTGAAGGAGCGCCATGGTTTCGGCATCTTCAATGCCTTCGGCGACCGCAACGGCACCCAGACGATGGGCCAATTCGATCGTGGATTTAACGACTTCGAAGTTCCGTTGCGAATCACGCATGGTCATAACGAATCGCTTGTCGATCTTGATTTCGTCGGCCTCGATCTCGGTTAGATATTCGAGGTTTGACTGGCCGGTGCCATAGTCGTCGATCGACAGGCGGATGCCGGCGCGGCGGAGCTGTGCGAGCGTCTGGCGCGCCTGGCGGCTGTTTTCGATCTGCGCGGTTTCGGTGATCTCGACCGTCAGAAGTTCGGGCGGCAAATGGTGCGCGGTCAGCATGACGCGGATCGTGCCGACGAGGTCGCTATGGTCGAGCAGCGTCGCCGACAAATTGACCGACATGTTGACGCGTAGCCCGCGCGCGTGGAATTGCGCAGCCGAGCGGATCGCCTGATCCATCACGAACAGGGTAAGGCGATAAATGTCCTGGCTCTTTTCGGCCTGGACGATGAATTCGTCCGGCGGGATGGGGCCGCGCGTCGGGTGGGTCCAGCGCACCAGCTGTCTCTTATACACATCTCCGAGCCCACGAGACACTTAGCGATCGCGTATG
>CAUUIU010000313.1:0-4191 GCA_963545025.1 uncultured Sphingopyxis sp.
GCTTCGCGACAGGGAGGATATTCACAAAAAAGGCCCCGGGGAGAGGGAACCCCCGGGGCCTTTTTCTTGCGTGACGCGCAAGTCGTCAGATCTTGTTGCCGACGGCGCCTTCGACCTTGCCCTTCAGATTCTGGGCTTCGCCCTTGCGCTCCTGCGCCTCGCCTTCCTGGCGGAGACGCTCATTGTCGGTCGCCTTGCCGATCGCCTGCTTGGTGTTGCCGGCGGCCTCGTTGGCGAGGCCCTTGGCCTTTTCGGTGATTTCACCCACGGTGTATCTCCTTGCTTAAGAGGCCGGGGAGTAGCCTCTTGCAGGGGAAACGGGCGAGCCGTCGCCGATGTTCCCCGGCGCGAGACAAAGCGTTCTGAGGAAAGGATAATCGGCTAGGGCTTCGGCCCCAGCAGCCGCTCCGCATTGCCCGCGCGAACCTTCGCCTTCTCTTCCGGCGTCAGGTCGAGCCTTTCGAGGGCATCGAGCGTCTGTTTCAGCGAGAATTGGGGATAATCCGACGCGATCAGGATATGGTCGATCCCGACATTGCGCATCGTCCAGATGAACTCTTGCTCGATCGGCGCATCGGCAGCGAGCGTCACCATCGCCGAAATGTCGAAATGGATATTGTCGCCGAACAGCCCCTCGGCAGTGCGCGCCATTTTGAGGATGTTCCAGAAGCGAAAGTTCAGCCCGCCCATATGTGCGAAGATGAACTTCGTCTTCGGTGCCTGCAGCGCGAGGTTGAACAGCTTTTCGCTGTCGCCGCCCGGAACGATGTTGGCATTGTCCATCACGACGATGACGCCGAGCTCGCCCGCGCGCTTGACCAATGCCAGAACGCGCGGATCGGCGGGGTCGAAGCGCTGCGTGTGCGGGTGGATCTTGAGCAGCTTCACCCCGCGCCCGGCAACCCGCTGCAATTCGTCGAGCGCCGCAGCGCCGTCATAGGGGTGCACGGTCGCGATCGGCACCACGCCCTTATGCTTCGCTGCCAACGCAATCAGCGCATCGTTGCGCGCGCTGATGTCGGCGGGATTGCCCTCGCGCGCCTGGTTCGGCCCGCCGAACCACATCACACCGAGCCCGCTCGTCGCGAGCCCCGCCGCCCTCACCTGCGCCTGATATTCGCCGAGCGACTTTTCGCCGTCCCACAGGTGGACGTGGCTGTCGAACACCGGCTGAGCCCCTGCGGCTTGCGGAGCGAACAGGGCGGCAGCAGCAAGCAGGGGCAGGATTTTCAAGGCGAACTCCTCAGATGAGCCCGGCCAGCGGGCTCGAAGGATCGGCATAGCGCCGCACGCCCATCCGCCCGGCGAGGTAAGAATCGCGCCCCGCCTCCACCGCCAGCTTCATCGCGCGCGCCATACGGATCGGGTCTTTCGCCTCGGCGATTGCCGTGTTCATCAGCACGCCGTCGCAGCCGAGTTCCATCGCGACCGCGGCATCGCTCGCCGTCCCGACGCCCGCATCGACGAGCACCGGCACCGAAGCGCCCTCGACGATCAGGCGGATCGTCACGCGGTTCTGGATGCCCAGCCCCGATCCGATCGGCGCGCCCAGCGGCATGATCGCGACAGCGCCGGCGTCCTCAAGCTGCTTCGCGGCGATCGGATCGTCGACGCAATAGACCATCGGCAGGAAGCCCTCTTTCGCGAGCACCTCGGTCGCCTCCAGCGTCTCGCGCATGTTCGGATACAGCGTCTTCGCCTCGCCGAGCACCTCAAGCTTCACCAGATCCCAGCCTCCCGCCTCGCGCGCCAGCCGCAGGGTGCGGATGGCATCATCGGCGTTGAAGCAGCCCGCGGTGTTCGGCAGGTACGTGATCTTCTTGGGGTCGATAAAGTCAGTGAGCATCGGCGCCGTCGGGTCCGACACGTTGACGCGGCGCACCGCGACGGTGACAATCTCTGCCCCCGACGCCTCGACCGCGGCGGCATTCTGCTCGAAATCCTTGTATTTGCCGGTGCCGACAATCAGCCGCGACGTGAAAGTCCGCCCGGCAACGCTCCAACTGTCGGTCAACAACCGCCTCCTACGAAATGGACTATTTCCAGCGCATCGCCCTCGGCGAGCGCCACATCGGCAAGTGTCGAGCGCGGCACGATCTCGCGGTTGCGCTCGACCGCGACCTTCTTCGCGTCAAGGCCCAGCGAGGCGACGAGGTCGGCGATGCTGCCTGCGCGCACCTGCCGGGGTTCGCCGTTTAGGATGACCGAGATCACTTGGGAATCCGCCTTGCTTTGCCTTTTGCCGAGCAGCCCATATAGGGGGAGCGCGCGTCCCCGCAACCGAAAGCCAAGCCCTTGCCCCACGAGCGTTCCGACTTGCCGACCGTGTTTGTCTTCTCCGGTCCCAATCTCAATCTGCTCGGCACGCGCGAGCCCGAGATTTACGGCCATGACACGCTGAACGACATCCACGCACGGCTGGAGGCGCAAGCCGCCGAACTCGGCGTGCGCGTTGAATGCCGGCAGTCGAACCATGAGGGCGTACTGATCGACTGGCTGCACGAGGCCTATGTCGCCGGCGCCAAGGCCGTGCTGCTCAACGCCGGCGGCTATACCCACACCTCGATCGCGCTCCATGACGCGATCAAGTCGATCAAGGTGCCGGTTATCGAGGTTCATTTGTCGGACCCGATGAAACGCGAATCCTTTCGCCATATCAGCTATGTGGGCATGGCCGCCGTAGCGCATTTCGCGGGTCACGGCGCCGACAGCTATACGCTGGCGCTGGACGCCGCCGCCCGTCTCTGACAAGAGGGGCGCCATCAAAACAGGGGTCAGCGCATCGCAACGTCGATGCCGTAACAGCAGGAAAAATTCTCATGGGTGACCATAAAGACAATGGCATCAATATCGATCCGGCCTATGTGCGCGCGCTCGCCGAGCTGCTCGACGATACCGGGCTGTCCGAAATCGAGGTCGAGGATGGCGAACGCAAGATTCGCGTCGCGCGCACGCTGACCGCCGCCGCTGCGCCCGTCGCCTATGCGCCCGCGCCGGTTGCTGCGCCTGCCGCCACACCGGCCGCGGCCGCACCTGTCGCCGCCGCCCCCGCGGCCGACAATTTCGCCGACGCTGTGAAATCGCCGATGGTCGGCACCGTCTATCTCTCGCCCGAACCCGGCGCCTCCAATTTCGCGAGCATCGGTTCGGCGGTGAAGGAAGGCGAAACAATCCTGATCATCGAGGCGATGAAGGTGATGAACCCGATCACCGCGCCGACGTCGGGTACGCTGAAGGCCGTTCACGTCGAAAACAGCCAGCCGGTCGAGTTCGACCAGCCTTTGTTTACCATCGCCTGAGCCCGGCGATGACGATTGAAAAGCTCCTGATCGCCAACCGCGGCGAGATCGCGCTGCGCATCCACCGCGCCTGCCATGAAATGGGCATCAAGACGGTCGCGGTCCATTCGACCGCCGACGCCGATGCGATGCACGTTCGCCTTGCCGACGAAGCGGTGTGCATCGGTCCGCCGGCGGCGAAGGACAGCTATCTCAACATCCCCGCGATCATCTCGGCGGCCGAAATCACCGGCGCCGACGCGATCCATCCGGGCTATGGCTTCCTCTCCGAAAATGAGCGGTTTGCCGAGATCATCGAAGCGCACGACATGATCTTCGTCGGGCCCAAGCCCGAGCATATCCGTACGATGGGCGACAAGGTCGAGGCGAAGCGCACCGCCGTCGCGCTCGGCCTTCCCGTCGTTCCGGGATCGCCCGGCGCGGTCACTTTCAATGAAGAGACCAAAAAGCTCGCGAAGGAAATCGGCTATCCCGTCCTGATCAAGGCCGCCTCGGGCGGCGGCGGGCGCGGGATGAAGGTCGTCCCCGACGAGGACAGCCTCGAAAGCCTGATGGGTCAGGCGTCGAGCGAAGCGGCGGCCGCCTTTGGCGATCCGACCGTCTATATGGAAAAATATCTCGGCAACCCGCGCCACATCGAATTTCAGGTGTTCGGCGACGGCCAGGGCAATGCCATCCATCTGGGCGAGCGCGACTGTTCGCTCCAGCGCCGCCACCAGAAGGTGCTCGAGGAAGCCCCCTCGCCCGTGATTTCGGCCGAGGAACGCGCGCGCATGGGCAAGGTGTGCGCCGACGCGATGGCCAAGATGCACTATCGCGGCGCCGGCACGATCGAGTTCCTGTGGGAAAATGACGAATTCTTCTTCATCGAGATGAACACGCGCATCCAGGT
>CAUUIU010000314.1:0-4180 GCA_963545025.1 uncultured Sphingopyxis sp.
GCCGCCTGCCCGGCTTGCGGAACGAAATCGTCGCTGCCTTCCGAGCCGCCGACGAAGGGCAGGAAATAGCGTGCATTGACTGCGAGCACCGCGCCCGACTTCGCAAGATAGTCGCTTGCCGTCTGGGCGCGATATTCCATCCCCGCCGAACGGTCGGCAGGGGTGGTATTGACGTGCAGGTCGGGCCGGGCCAGGTCGATCTCGGCGATATGGATCACCAGCGGAGCGTCGCCCTTGCGGACGATGCGCCGGTAAGTGACGCCGGGAGCGATCTCGCAGGGCGTCTCGGCGCCGATGCAGCGCTCGGCGCCCGCCGGGCCGGACAGGAACGGATCGATCGGCTGGGCGGCGGCGGTGGTGCCGCCGCCCAGCAAGGCGAGAAGAAGCGCGCGCTTGGCGATCAACGTCCGGTTCACAGCGAGAACGCCACGCCCAGCCAGAACTGGCGGCCGAACCGGTTGATGTCTCGCGCGATGTCCTGATCGGGCCCGGTCAGGTTCAACCGCTGGGCATTGGTCAGGTTGCGGACCTCACCGATCATCTCGATCCCCGATTTGACACGAATGCGAGTCTGGAAATCGACGGTGTCGAACGCCGCCTCGGTGCGGTCGATGGCGGGGTTGCCGGCATCGACCGAGCTTTTGTACTTGCCGATATGGGCATAGCTCAACCGCGCGCGAACGGGCCCCTGTTCATAGAAGACCGCCGCATTGGCGAGGAATTTGGCCTGCCCGGGCAGTTGATCGAGTTCGCGCCGCACCGTGTTGTTGCGGATCGTGATGTTGCCGTCGAGCACCGTCACATTGCCCGATACGCCGAAATTGGCGAGGAAGCCGGGCAGGAAGGTCAGCCGGTTGACGACCAGATTGGCCTCGAACCCCGTGATCTTCGCGCCTTCGGCGTTGCGCGGCTGGCTCACCGTGCGCTGCACACCGTCGATCAGCTCGTTGGATGCGAAGGTATAGATTTCGTCGCGGATGCGCTTGTGGAAGGCGCCGATCGCAATGATGCCGAGCTGATCGGGAAGATAATATTCGAGGCTCGCTTCATAGCTGTTGCCGCGGCGCGGCTGCAGGTCGGGGTTCGGGCGGCTGATCGTGTTGTCGGCGTTGATCACTTCCTGACCGGCGACCGAATTGGGGTTGGGGCGGCCGATCGCCTTGAACCAGGCGGCGCGCAAACGAAGATTGTCGTTGAAGTCATAAAGGGCGGTAATCGACGGCAGCACGTCGTCGTAACTGTTGTCGCGCGACGTCGGCGTGAATTGATCGACGCCCCCCACGGTACGGCGCGTGACGCCGTCGGCCGTCGTCTCGGTCTTTTCATAGCGAACACCGGCGATCACGGTGTGGCGATCGCCATGGTGGCGAACCATCCCGTAACCGGCCCAGACATCTTCCTCGAACTGCCAGTCGCCGCCGATGGTCTGGCGCGCACTGTTCACACCATTATAGGCGAACTGCGTCGGATTGGCCTTGAAATAGTCGATAAAGCTTTGATAATCGACGAACAAATGATTGAAATTGCCAAAGATTGGCTGGTAGTTTTCGGCCTGATTAAACTGTGCGAGCCGCAGATCGATGCCCGCGGCCGGCGAATAGAAATCCTGCGTACGGTCGTTGTCGCGGAACGTCTGCCGATATTTGGCGCCGACCCCGACCCCGAACCCGTCGGCGCCGCGTTCGGTGTTCCAGCTGTAATCGAACTGGCCCTCGGTCACCTTGTCGGTCGAATCATCCTTGTAGGGATTGTAGCTGGTGAAGCGATATTGCGCCGGATCGTCGAAGCGCGGGTCGATGTTCGTCGCGACGGGATAGGGGCCGTCGAGTTCGAGGTTGAACGTCGGCGCCGCACCGATCAGATTGAACTGCACTTCGTTCGACGGTTCGACGAAACTCGCCTGCGAATAGGAACCGCGCAGCGAGACCCGATGACCGTCCTGTTCATAGGACAGCTTACCCTGGCCCATATGGAGCGGTTTGCGGATCGGGAAATCGTTGAACCGCACGAAGCTGCCCCCCGCGGTGTTCAGCAGCTGCTGCGAATGGCGCAGTTCGGTGTCGTCCTGCGAGAAGTAGGTATAGGCGATCGACGCGTCGAGACCGTCGCCGGGCCGCGCTTCGAGCTTGACCGTTCCGCCATAACGATCGACCGAATTGGGATAGGTCGACCACAGCAAGTTGGTGTTTGGCCCGGCGGGTGCCGCTGTAGCGCCCGTGGTGAGCGGGACATTCTGCGGCAGCAGCCGTTCCTGATCGCGGCGCTTGCGGCTGAACGATCCGGTGACCACCACGCCGAAAATGCCGTCGGGGCCGAAACGGGTCGAGGCGATGGCGTCGCCGCGGAAATTGATCCCGTCGTCGCTCTTGCGGCTAAAACCGCGGCCCGGGATGTCCTGCGAATCCGACATGCCGACAAAGGCGTTGCCGGCGATGAAGGTGCCGGGCTTGTCGAACGCCGAGCGCGTGACGACATTGATCGAGCCGCCGATCGCATTGCCTTCCATGTCCGGGGTGCGCGATTTCAGCACTTCGAGGCTGGCCACGGCGGTTGACGGGATCGCTTCCATGTTGAGCTGGCGGTTGCCGCGCTCGGCGGTCGCCATCGTGCCGCCGTCGAAGCTGCCGATCGTAAAGCTGGGGTTGAGACCGCGGATCGAGACATAGCGGCCTTCGTCTTCGTCGAATACGGTCTGCACGCCGGGCAGGCGGCGCAGACTGTCGGCGATATTATAGTCGGGCTGCTGCCCGATATCGTCGCTCTTCAGAAATTCGGCGATGATGTCGGTGTTGCGTTTGGCATCGACCGCCAACTGGTTCTGGGCGCGAAAACCGGTGACGACAATGTCGTCTCCCTGCGTTTCCTGGGCAAACGCCATCGACGATATGGCGAGCGCGCAGACACCGGTGCCAAGCAGCAGCGAGCGGCAGATCGCCGCGGAAAGGGAATGCGACATGGGGAGAGCTCCTTATTTTTTCGGGATGAGGAGCGCCCGCTAGGCGAGCATTGTTTCGATATGCGGCAATCGCGATGAACGCCCCGCGTCAGTTGCACGTCAGGGATATGACAAGGCTGTCAGTGCCGCCGGTTCCCGGCCGAGCCCGTCGGATGGACGTAGCGAAATTTGACGATGAGGGGTTGCGTCAAGGACGCACGGTTTCGCCGAAATGTCGCTGGATGGTGACCCCTACGGGAATCGAACCCGTGTTTCAGCCGTGAGAGGGCCGCGTCCTGACCGCTAGACGAAGGGGCCTTGTGGGTCGGAAATTTCGCGAAACGGGGAGCCGACCGCTCCCGTACCGATGGTGACCCCTACGGGACTCGAACCCGTGTTTTCGCCGTGAAAGGGCGACGTCCTAGACCGCTAGACGAAGGGGCCGTCTGATCGGTGAAGCGGCGCATTAGCCGCGAGTGTTCCCCCGGTCAAGGACTCTATCGGTGCTAATTCAGCCGCGGCCCGAATGGCATACTGCCTGCAGCTTGTTGCCTTCGGGATCGCGGACATAGGCGCCGTAATAATGAGCGTGATAATGCGGACGCAGCCCCGGCGCGCCCTCATCGCTGCCGCCATGCGCCAGCGCGGCGGCATGGAAGGCGTCGACCGTCGCGCGATCGGGCGCGATGAAGGCGATATGGGTGCCGTTGCCGACCGACACCGGCGCGCCATCGAAGGCCGGGCCGATAAATAATTTGGCGCCCGTCGGCAGACCATAGCCCTTGCCCTTCGCATAGCGGACGAGTTCGGGATGGCCGAGCACCGCCATGATCGCGTCGTAAAAGGGCTCGGCGCGGGCGAAATCGTCGATACCCACCGTCGTGTGGCTGTACATCGTCACGGCCCCTTTCGCTTGTCAGTCTGCCCAGGCCGCATCCTCGAGGTGAAGCTCGGCCGCAGGCCGGCTGCCCCAATCGTCGCGCTTGGCGCGGCCCGCGAGCCATAATTTGCGTCCGCGCGCATGGAGCAGCGCCTGGCCGAGTTCGGTCTCGGCGCTGCGGAAAGCGATCGCCTTGAAGCGGGCGCCGTCGTCGCCCGATACGATCAGGCGGACATGGTCGGTGCCGACGATCCCCGATTCGACGATGCGTACCGGCCCGGTGGCGACGCGCGGCGCGGGCCAGCCGGCGCCATAGGGGCTGTCTCTTATACACATCTGACGCTGCCGACGAAGCTAGAAGTGTA
>CAUUIU010000315.1:0-4171 GCA_963545025.1 uncultured Sphingopyxis sp.
ACGCGATCGCTCAGTGTCTCGTGGGCTCGGAGATGTGTATAAGAGACAGTGACGCCGCCGATCGGCGCGCGCACCGTCACGGTGCCGCTCGTGCGGCCGCTGCGATCGACCTGCGCGATCACCGCTTCGGCCATGCCCATCAGGCGCAGGCGCTGCCGGGCGGCGGCCGTGAGGTCGGGCCTGCCGAGCCGCTTGACGCTCAGATATTCGGTCTGTGCGCCGCCCCATTCGGGCAATTGCAGGTCGGCGATCGGCGCACCGGCGCCAATGACGTCGCCCGGCGCGAGCCGGTAGACGCGTTCGACGAAGCCGCCCGAGCGCGCCTGGACGATCGCGACGTCGCGCTGGTTGAAATCGACCGTCCCGGTGACGTCGAGCGTTGCTGCGAGGCTGCCCATTTCGGCCGCGACGACCCGGATGCCGAGGCTTTGCCGCGCCGAGGGATCGACCGATACGCCAGGCGCAGCGCTGCTTCCGCCGCCCCCCTCGGCATATTTGGGGACGAGCTCCATATCCATGAATGGCGACTTGCCGGGCTGGTCGAACTTCTGGTTCGGAAACATCGGGTCGTAATAATAGAGGATCTTACCGCCGTCGGTGCTGACCGTCCCTGACGCCGTCTTCTCGGTACCGCGCTGTCCGAGCCAATAGCCCCCGCCGCCTGCGACCAGCACCGCCGCCAATAGTGCGGCACGCCACCGTGCCGCCGTCGTCGCATCGGTCATCGCCGTGCCTCCCCATAAGTGAAAATGATCCGCACCGCGTCGCGCGCCACCTCGGCTTCGCGTGCCAGCGCATCGACTTCCGCTTCTGCAAGCGCGAGCGTCGACAAGAGTGCGCTGCCGAGATCGAGCCGCCGCGCTCCGAAACTCTCGAGATCGAGCTGCGCGCGTTGCTTCGCGAGCGGCACCAGTCTCGTGCGCGCATTGACAAGCTGTTCGTCGTGCATGCGGTGCATGGCAAGGTCGGCGGAAAGCGCCGCCGCGACCTCGCGCTCGGCCGCTTCGCGATCGAGTCGCGCGCGCGTGGCTTCGCTGGCGCGCGCTGCAATTTTGGGGTCCTGCCGTTTTTTCGCGAAGAGCGGCAGGTCGATCGTCACCCCGACCGTGACGAGATCGCCGAAATTGGGTTCGCGCCGGCCATAGGCGGCGTTCACCGTCCAGTCGGGTCGCTTGTCGGCGCGTGCGAGCCCGGTTTCGGCGTCGGCCGCCGTAGTCCGTGCGTCAAAGGCGCGCAGCAGCGGCAAGGCGGGGAGGCCGGCGCGAAGCGCGTCGCCATTGATGGCGAGCGGCGGCAGGTCGCCCGCCGTATCGGCTGCGGCATCGCCGGTAAATCGGGTGAGCTGCGCCCGGTATCGCGCGATATCGGCGGTGAGCGCGCTACGCCGGTCGGCGAGCTGGGCGCGCAGTTGCTCGGGTTCGAGTGCCTGCGCCGGACGCGCCGCGCCGCTTGCGAGCCGGGCGGTTACCGTTGCTTGCAGTTCGTCGAGCTCGTCATCGAGCAGATCGAGTTCCTTCAGCCGCTTCTTCGCATAGTGAAGATCGATCCACGCCAGCGCCGTTGCCAGCCGGATATCCTGGGCTGCGACCGCCTGCTCGGCCTCGGCGACGTCGATGTCGGCATGCGCGCGCAAGGCGCGGGCACGGCGCTTGGCGGGATTGGTGAATTCCTGGCTGACGCCGATGACCTGCATCGTGAAGTCGTCGCGGTTGAACCGGCCCGCATCGGGGCCGGTGACCGGGAAATCCTTGATCGCGAGATCGAGCTTGGGGTCAGGCAGGCGGTCAGCCGCGATCGCCGCGGATGTGGCCGCATCGACGCCCGCTTCGCGTGCGCGGAGCTCGGGCGCCTGCGTTTCGGCGCGCCGAAGCGCCTCGTCGAGCGACATGGGTTCGGCGCGAAGCACCGTGGGCAGCAGCGCCAACGCGGCGGATGCAAACAATATGCGCATGATGTTCCCCTTTTTCGGGCGTGGACCGGGCCGCCCCCGGCGCGTGGCCGGAGGCGGGGACCGTCAGCCCTTGGAGGGCATCGTCTGCCGGCCGGACATGGTCTTCATGCAGCCGGCCGCATCCGATTTCATCATGTCGCAGTCGCATTTGGCCATTTGCGACGGGGTGTCATCGACCCAGACGCGGACGCGCGGGGTAATGTTGGCCTTGTTCGGTCCGGGAACCTGGCGCTCTTGCCATTCATAGTGACCGCCCGATCTTTCCTGGGCGAAGGTCGGCGTTGCAAAGCCGATGGCCGCAATCGTTGCGGCGAGCAGAATCATTTTCATTTTGGATGTCCTCGATAGAAAAGCTTGGAATTGCGCGCCGCGACTGGGCGGCGCACATCGCGCAATTCATCCGAGGATTAGTGGTGGCTCGGGTTCGGGGCCAAAGGTGCGCCCAAAGAGGCGTGTGGCCGCGAGCGGTTCGACCGGATCGTGTCGACGTTCGGCGATGGCCAGCGGCGCGGCGGGCGTGACGACCACCAGCGGAAGGGCGCAGCCCATTTTCGCGATGCAATCGAGTGTCAGCCCCTTGCAGGGCTCATCGCGCTGCGATGTATCGACGCCCATCATCTCAGCGCATTCGTCGCTCATTGCACTCGATGCGACGGCCGTGTCGGACATCGGCATCGCCGGCGCGGCGGCGAACGCCGCTTCCTGGGCTAGAAGGCCCAGCAGCGCGCCAAGCAGGAGCAGGAGAGACAAGCGGCGTTTCACGGAAAAAGCATGATCCTTGCTGCAACTTTCGTCAATTCGAATCCGGGGTGGCGATCGGTGCTCATTCTTCGCAGGGAAGCGCCTCCGGGTTACACGGCGTCTCCACCCTGCCTCATCCCGTCGGCATGAGGGAGGGTGACACCAGCATCCAGATTGCCATCGCGATCATCATCAGATTCTCGGTCAGCGAAATGAAGCCGAGCGGCACATTGCTGTCGCCGATGCCGCCCGGCGCGCGCTTATCGGCCTCTGGCGCCAATGCGCCGCGGCCGACACGGCGCAATGCCCCATCATTTCGGCCTTCGAGCAGATTTAGGCGCAGCCGGCTTTTCGAGCGGCGGCGCGCGGACCGGCTACGCTTTGGGTTTGCGCGACGAACTGTGCAGGCTGATGATCCGCCACGTCCCGTCCGTCCATTTGAGAACGCTGGTCGCGACGCCGTCGCGCTCAACCGTTTCGCTGCTCGGCAGAACGATCGTGTAGGAATAGGTCTCGGTGGCGATCGCGACATCGCCTTCGCCGCGCACCGAAATCTTATAGTCCCGAAACGCGAAAGACTTGAAGGCCTTTAGCTCGGGCGCGAGGTGGTGGTCGCGATAATGCGCGAAATTCCCTTCGATGCCGCCCGACTCGAATATCTGGGCGTCGGGCGCGAACAGCGCATCGACACCCGTCAGATCGCGGCTCTCGATTGCCTGCTTATATTGCGCCAGGGTCGCCGTCGCCGCTTGATAATCAGGGGCCGGGGCCGCGTGGGCGGGAACCGCGATGACCAGCGCCAGTCCGATCACTGCCTGTTTGATACGTCTCATGCTTATTCTCCCTTTCGGTGCGCTGGCGGCATCCGTCCGCCGCGATGCTTTGATCAGATTTTTACGAACCGTAGCCGCAGCGAATTTGCGATGACGCTGACCGACGAGAGCGCCATCGCGGCGGCGGCGATGATCGGCGACAGGAGCAACCCAAAGACCGGATAGAGCACGCCCGCCGCAACCGGAATGCCCGCGACATTATAGGCGAAGGCGAAGAAGAGATTCTGGCGGATATTCGCCATCGTCGCATGGCTGAGGTGGCGCGCCCGGACAATGCCCAGAAGGTCGCCGCGCAGCAGCGTCACACCCGCGCTTTCGATGGCGACATCGGTTCCCGTCCCCATTGCGATGCCGACATCGGCGGCCGCGAGGGCGGGAGCGTCATTGACCCCGTCTCCCGCCATGGCGACGATCCGGCCTTGCTCGCGCAGGCGCTGGACGACCGCGCTCTTCTGGTCGGGCAGGACGTCGGCCTCGACATCGTCGATGCCGAGGCGCCGTGCGATCGCCTCGGCAGTGACGCGATTATCGCCGGTCAACATGATGACGCTGATTCCCGCCTCGCGCAGCGCGGCGAGTGCTTCCCCCGTCGTCTCCTCTGTCTCTTATACACATCTCCGAGCCCACGAGACACTGAGCGATCGCG
>CAUUIU010000316.1:0-4150 GCA_963545025.1 uncultured Sphingopyxis sp.
GTGAAGGAGGAGTCTATGATGCCCAATGCCCGGTTCTGGTTGGTCGCTGCCGTGGCGATCGCGCCGACCGCCCATGCCGTCCAGCCCGCGCCGCCGCCCGTAGCGGCGGTGGATGCGGTCAGCGCCGCGGAGCGGCTCTCCGAGCTGGTCGAGGCCGACAAGACGTTTTCGGCTGCGGGTCGCGATCGTCCGCTCCCCGAAGCGATCGGCGCGATGCTTGCGCCCGATGCCACGATGCCCGCGCGCGGCGAACCGCCCTTCCTGCGTTCGCGCGAAGCGATCATTGCCTATCTTGCGGCCAATCCGCTGGCGAAGGACGCGCGCGCCGACTGGCATCCGACCCGCGGCGGCATTTCGGCCGACGGCCGACATGGCTTCACGGCCGGTCATATGACCGTGGCGCTTGCCGACGGGACGAAGCAGCTGGCCAAATATCTCGCCTATTGGGGCCGGACCGATGCTGGCTGGCGTGTGCTCGCTTACAAGCGCGTGCCGCGCGCCGAGGGCGCGGCCGACACCGTCTTTCGCGCGCTCGGGTTGCCCGACAGCGCCCAGTGGCGGGACCGCGTACCGCCCGACACGCTCGCGACCATGCTTGCCGCCGAGCGGGCCTTTGCGGCGCGGGCGCAGGTCATCGGCGTCGGCCCCGCCTTCGCCGAATATGGCCGCATCGATGCGATCAATCTGGGCCCCGACGCCGGATTCACCGAAGGCGTCGCGGCGATCGCAGCGGGCTTCGATCCCGAGCCGCAGCCGGGCAACGCGATCGACTGGGGTCCCGATTTCGGTCTGGTCGCGCCATCGGGCGATCTGGGTGTCAGTTTCGGCCGCATCACGCCCAAGAAGCGGCCGGCCGGGCTCGCGCCCGACGCGCCCATTCCCGCATCGCCCTTTTTTACGATCTGGCACCGTGATACGCCCACCAGTCCGTGGCGCTACATCGCCGAATAGGGGGGCATCAGATGACGGGGTCCGATCCGGTTGGCAGCGAGACCCGCCGCAGCGTCGGAGGATGCCTTGCCGCCGGGGCATTGTTCGCTGTCGTCTTCGTTGCCGTGTGGCTCGCGGCGATCACCGTCTACGGGCTGGTCGTCGAGCAATGGGAACTGATCCGTGTCCGCCGCGAGTTCAGCTACGAATGGGCCTTCCTCCATGCGCCGTTGATTGCCTTCGGCCTGGGGATTGCTGCCGCCTTTTTCGCGACGCGTCGGCTGCCCGCGGCACGAATGACGCTGCTCATCGTGACGACCGGCTTGGTCGCGCTGTTCGTCGGCATCCTGCTCTTCGGGCTTGGCGCGCTGATCTAGCGCTGGCACAAGGCGCCCAAAGGGGAGGGGCGATGACGAGTGGACAGGCACGGCTCGATGCGTTCACCGACGCGGCTTTTGCTTTCGCGGTGACGCTGATGGTTGCGGGCACCGGCGGCATGGCGCCCGACTATCGCCAGCTCGAGGCCGCGATTGCTGGCGCCCCGAGCTTCCTGATCGCCTTTGCGCTCATTGCGATGTTCTGGCTCGCGCATGTTCGCGCGCGGCGCATGGCGGGCGACGGCGACTGGCGTTTTCTGCTCCTGACCCTCGCGCTCGTCTTCACGGTGCTGCTTTACGTCCATCCGCTGCGTGCGATGGCGTCGAGCTTCGCAGCGTTCGTTACCGGCAGCGCCGACGACTATGGCGGCCGGCTGGGGCATATGTTTGCGCTGTACGGGGCGGGCTTCATCCTGATGTCACTGTTGACCGCAGGGCTGTTCAGCACCGCGCGCCGCAACCCCGATCTCGACGCGCAGGGCCGCCGCGAGGCGAAGGGACAGGTGGTCATCTGGCCGATTCTCGCGGGCACGGGCATCGTGTCGATGGTCCTGACCTTTTTCCGGGCAACCGTGCCGCTTGCGCCGATGGTCTATTCGACATTGCCGATCAGCATCGGCCTGTTTAGCTGGCGCTATAATTGGACCGAACCCGCCGAGGTGGCGATAGAAGAGAGACGGGCATGAGCTGGGACAATATTTTCCTGCTGGCGAATTACTGGGCGTTCGCGGGCTGGGCCGCGCTTGCCTTTGCGCCGCGTGGGCCGAAGATCCTGGCGCTGATCCTCTATCTCGGCGTGTTTATGCTCTGTCTTGCCTATACGGTCCTGATTATCGGCTTCCTGACCGGCGGCATCGATCCCGGCGGGCCGGGGAGCGCCGATTTCACGACGCTGACCGGCGTGATGAAGCTGTTCGATACACCGGGCGGCGCGACACTGGGCTGGGTGCATTATCTGGCCTTCGACCTGTTCACCGGCATGTGGATCGCGCGCGACGCCGACCAGAAGGGCTTCAGCCGCATCGTGCAGTTCCCCTTCCTGTTCCTGACGTTGATGGTCGGGCCGGTCGGCCTGTTCGCCTGGCTGATGGTTCGTGAGCGGCGGGCGCGGGCACAGGCCAAGGCGTGACGCCGCAGCCCTGGATGCCCGGCGACGGCGAGGCCGCTGACAAGCGCCACGCCCCGGCGACACTGCGCAACCGCGATGCGATCGCTGCCGTGCTGGCGGACTGGCTTCCGCCCGCCGGCACGCTGCTGGAGGTCGCGAGCGGGTCGGGCGAGCATATCGTCCATTTTGCTGAGGCCTTCCCAAGTCTTCTGTGGCAGCCGAGCGATCCCGACCCCGACGCGCTCGTTTCGATCGCGGCGTGGAGCGACGAGGCGGCGTTGCCTAACGTCCTGCCGCCCCTCGCGCTCGATGCCGCAGCGGACTGGTCCGTCGCCGAAGTCGCCGCGATCCTCTGCATCAATATGGTGCACATCAGCCCGTGGACGGCGACGCTCGGGCTGTTTGCGGGTGCCGCCCGGTCACTCCCCGACGGCGCGCCGCTGATCCTCTATGGCCCCTATGTCGAAGCCGACGTGCCGACGGCCGAGAGCAATCTTGCCTTCGACGCCAGCTTGCGCGCGCGCAATTCCGAATGGGGGCTGCGCGATACGCGCGCGGTCGAGGCTGTAGCGACGGCAGCGGGCTTCGCCTTCGCCGGACGGCGGGCGATGCCGGCGAACAATCTGATGCTGCTGTTCCGCCGGTCGGTGCCTGGCTGATAGATTTGCCTGCTTTACCTGCCGGTCGTTGCCGCTAGCCTTCCCCGAAATCGCGCGAAAAGCGACGCGATTCGGTGGAGAGAGACGATGGCGGCCGATCTTGCGGACCTTCTGACGTTCGACGAATTCCTGACCCATTGGGCGGCGGAGCGTCCCGACCGGGTCGCGTTGCGCGAGGAAGACCGCGTTTACAGCTATGCCGAACTCGACGATCGGAGCGCGCGCGCCGCGACCGCGCTGCTCGCGGCGGGGCTCGAAAAGGGCGACCGCATCGCGTGGATCGGCAAGAACAGCGATCTCTATTTCACGCTTTTCTTCGGCGCGGCGCGCGCCGGGATCGTCATGGCACCGATCGGTTGGCGACTGTCACCGGTCGAGTGGGCCTTCATCGTCAACGACACGCAGGCGAAGATGATATTCGCCGGGCCGGGCTTCGATGACCTTGCGGGTCAACTTGCCGGCAAGCTCGACAACAGCCCCGCCATCGTCGGTGCCGCCGACGCCTGGACGATGATCGAGGGGGCGGAGCGCGGCGACTTTGTGCCGTCGGGCGCGGACGACGCGGTGCTTCAACTCTACACGTCGGGCACCACCGGGAACCCCAAAGGCGCGGTGCTGTCGAACCGCAACCTGTTCGGCCTGCGCAAGCACTCGAACGATCTCGATCTGCCCTACACCAAATGGGAGGATGACGAGGCGGTGCTGGTCGCGATGCCGTGCGCGCATATCGGCGGCACCGGGCTTGGGATCATGGCGCTCGCCGCGGGGCTTCCGGGCATCATACTGGCCGAATTCAACCCCGACGGGGTGTTCGACGCGGTCGAGCGGCATGGCGTCACGCGCTTCTTCATGGTTCCCGCGGCGCTCCAGATGCTGCTGATGCACCCGCGCTGCGCCAGCGTCGATTTCAGCCGCCTCAAATATATCCTCTATGGCGCTGCGCCGATCCCGCTCGAACTGCTGCGCCAGTGCATCAAGATGTTCGGTGCCGATTTCATCCAGGCTTATGGCATGACCGAGACGACGGGCACCTGTCTCTTATACACATCTCCGAGCCCACGAGACACTGAGCGATC
>CAUUIU010000317.1:0-4144 GCA_963545025.1 uncultured Sphingopyxis sp.
CGCGATCGCTCAGTGTCTCGTGGGCTCGGAGATGTGTATAAGAGACAGAGGATCAACTGATGCGCAAGCTTCTCTTTTTCCTGCTGGCGGCGGTCGCCCCGGCGCAGGCGATGGCCGCAGACCGGGTCGCGCTCGACAACAGCGTATTTGTCGAACGCGTCACGACCGATGCGAACGGCAAGCAGCGCGTACTGCTCGAAGAGCCCAAGGTCGTCGTTCCGGGCGACCGGCTCGTCTTCGTGCTCAACTATCGCAACGCGGGCGTCCAGCCGGCGGACCGGTTCGTGATCACCAATCCGATGCCCGCCGCCGTCAGTTTCGCGGACGCCGGCGACACGTCGCCCATGGTTTCGGTCGACGGCGGCAAGCAGTGGGGACTGCTTGCCGACCTGACCGTCGCCATGACCGACGGCACGCGCCGCACGGCGCAGCCGGCAGATGTCACGCACATCCGCTGGTCCCTCCAGAAACCGATTCCGGTCGGGGGAACGGGCAAGCTGATGTTTCGGGGAGTTGTCAAATAAACGAATAGAATAAACCGCTTAACGGGTGCCAGCGGTGGGGAAACGGCAGCCGACATAAAGCCTAGGAGCTCAGCTATGACCAGCAAGCTGACTTATGTAGGTGTCATCGGTCTGGCGGCGCTTTCGAGCGTCGCCGCCACGCCGGCCTTTGCCGCCGGTACGACCGCAGGCACCACGATCACGAATACCGCCACCGTCGACTATCAGGTCGGTGGCGTCAGCCAGACCCAGCAGAGCGCGTCGAACAATTTCACCGTCGACCGCAAGATCAACCTGCTCGTCGAAGAAGTGGGAACGGTCACGACCAACGTCGTGCCCGGACAGACGAATGCCGTGACGACCTTCCAGCTGACCAACAGCTCGAACGAAGTGCTCGACTTTGCGCTCGTCGCCTCGCAGATTGCGGGC
The DNA here is from genome assembly GCA_963545025.1 of uncultured Sphingopyxis sp. GTDB lineage: Bacteria > Pseudomonadota > Alphaproteobacteria > Sphingomonadales > Sphingomonadaceae > Sphingopyxis. Next base: position 933 of record CAUUIU010000317.1, read on the forward strand.
GGCACCGCGGCGCATGGTGGAACCGATAGTTTCGATGCCACCAACGTCCGGATCTACCGTGATAATACGGTAACCGGAACCGTTGGCAGCTGGGACGCGGGCGATACGCTCGTGTCGGGCTATATCGACGAAATCGTCGTCGACACCGCGATCCGCTTGTTCGTCGTTGCCGATATCCCCGCCGCGCTTGCCAACAACGCCGTCGCCGGCGTGACGTTACGTGCGACGGCGCGCGAAGGCGGGCTCGCTGGCACCCAGGGTGCGGCGATCACCGAAACGGCCGGCGCGAACACCGCGGGCAAGGACACCGTCTTTGCCGATATCGCGGGTGTGACCGGCGACGCCGCGCGCGACGGATCGCACAGCGACAATGACGATTATACGGTGCAGACGGCGACGTTGGCGGTCACCAAGACCAGCCGCGTCATTTCGGATCCGTTCAACAATACGACGAATCCGAAGCTGATCCCCGGTGCTGTGGTCGAATATTGTATCGCGGTGGCCAACAGCGGCAGCGTGCCGGCGACGACCGTCCTGATCAACGACTCGGTTCCGGGCCAGTTGACGTTCACCGCGGGCACGATCCTGCTGAACGGCACGGTCACTGCGGGCACCTGTAACGCCGACGGCGTCGCGGGCGGCAGCTATACGGCGCCGACCGTGTCGGGAACGATCGCCACGGTCGCAGCGGGCGCGACGCGCACGCTCGTCTTCCGCGCAACCGTCAACTGATCGACGTTGCGAGCGGGGTGGCGGGCGCTGGCTGAAATGCCGGCCCGGCCGCCCCGTTCGGGCCCCGCCATGCGATTGATCCGGAAATCCCTCGGCCTTGTGACCGCGCTGGTCGCGGCAGCAACGCTGCCTGCGGTCGCCCCGGCGCGCGCGCAGGTGATTTCCAATACCGCGTCGGCGCAGTGGACCGACAACGGCCTTCCCGGCCAGACGCTGTCCAACCGCGTCGACGTGACGGTGACGGCGCGTCCTCCCGAACAGCCGGTCATCAATACCTATCGCCTGCTCGACGGTGGCGGCGACAAATCGGCACCGATCGGCCCCACGCAATGTGGCGGATCAATCATCGCCGCGGCGCAGAGCATCGGCGCCTCCAGCAGCGGCAGCCTGATCCAGCTCGGCGGCGTCTACGCCGGCATACCCACCAGCCCGGCATCGCTCCAGACCACGGGTTCATTCCGCGCCGGCGAAGTGCTGGTCGTCGGCGTCACGCTCGCATCGGCCAATGTCGATCCGCAGGCGCGTGACATCCTGCCCGTCGTGCTCGACCTCGCCAACGGCGACCGCGAGCGCATCACGCTGACCGAAACCGCGCCCGATAGCGGCGAGTTCGTCGGCTTCATCAACACGATCGGCGTCCCGCCGCCGGTCGTCCAGGGCGACTGCCGCCTGTCGGTCAACCCCGGATCGCCAGTCCAGCTGCGCGTAACCGACGCCGCGAACGCCAGCCTGGTCGCGCTCGCGACGATCGACTTCCTCGTCGACCCCTTTGGCATCGTTTTCGACAGTGGTGACGGCGCGGCCGTTCCGGGAAGCCGCGTCACGCTGATCAACACCGCGACCGGCCAGCCCGCGCAGGTGTTCGGCGACGACGGGGTCAGCGCCTATCCCTCGACGGTCATCACGGGACAGAATGTCACCGACGCGAGCGGGAGGGTCTATACCTTCCCCCCCGGCGACTATCGCTTCCCGTTCGTTGCGCCCGGCACCTACCGTTTGGTAGTCGAGCCGCCGGCGCCCTATACCGCGCCCTCGGCATCGAGCGCAGCGGATCTCGCGGGCCTCCGCCGTCCCGACGACGGCCTGCCCTTCACCATCAACGATGCGAGCTATGGCCGCGTCTTCACGCTCGACAGCCCTGCGCCCGTGCGCGTCGACATTCCGGTCGACCAGCCCGGCCTGCCACTGACCCTGCGCAAGACGACGTCGACGCAGATCGCGGTTCCCGGCGACGTGGTCCAGTACCGCATCGAAGTCGCGAACCGCGACGCGCGGCGAACGACAGGAGCCGTGACGGTCAGCGACATCCTGCCTGCCGGGATGCGCCTGCGCGCCGACACGATCCGGGCGAACGGCGTCCGTATCGACGCGACCGTAAATCCCAATGGTCGCGAGTTCAGCGTTACGCTGCCCGGCGTTGCACCCTCGGCGACGACGCTTCTCACCTATCTTGCCGAAGTCACCGTCTCGGCGCAGCCGGGCAATGCGCTCAACCGCGCCTCGGCCGCCGACAACCGCGGAACCAACAGCAACATCGCCGAAGCGACGATCTCGATCAAACGCGACCAGCTGGGCGACCGCATGACGATCATCGGCCGTATCGCCGATGGTGGCTGCGGCGTCGACCCCGGCAAGGCCAAGGGTGTCGCCGGGGTGCGCGTCATGCTGCAGGACGGCAGCTACACCGTCACCGACGAAGATGGCCGCTATCATTTCGAAGGCGTGCGTCCCGGACTGCATGTCGTGCAGATCGATCCGTCGACGCTTCCGCTCGACCGTGAAGCCGTCGACTGCGCCCGTTCGACCGCGAGCGCCGGCAGCCCGATCTCGCGCTTCGTCGAAGGCCGCGGCGGTTCGCTGAAGCGCGCCGACTTCCGCGCGCAGGCGTCTGCGCTCCGCGCCGCGCCGCAGACGGCGTCGATCGAAGCACCCAAGGTGCTCAGCGGTCCCGAAGCCGCCGGCGCCGGCCGCGACTGGCTCGCGGGCCAGGCGCCGGGCACCGCTTGGCTGTTCCCGGAACCCGACCATAATCCGCGCGCCAAGGCGATCCGGGCCGCGATCAAGCATGCACCAGGTCATACCGTCGCACTCTCGGTCAACGGCAAGCCCGTCGATGCGCTGGCTTTCGAAGGTACGACCAAATCGGCCGATGGCGCGGTTGCAGTCAGCCTGTGGCGGGGCGTCGAGATCCGTGAGGGCGAAAATCGCCTCGTCGCGACGATCAAGGATGCGAATGGCGCCATCGTCGAAACGCTCGAACGCCGCGTCCATTATTCGATCACCCCGATGCGCGCCGCGCTGATCCGGGAGAAGTCGGTGCTGGTCGCCGACGGCGTCACCCGCCCGGTGATCGCGGTGCGCCTGACCGATCGCGACGGCAAGCCGATCCGCAGCGGCCTGACGGGCGATTTCAGCGTCCCCGCCCCCTATTACGCCTGTCTCTTATACACATCTCCGAGCCCACGAGACACTGAGCGATC
>CAUUIU010000318.1:0-4116 GCA_963545025.1 uncultured Sphingopyxis sp.
GCCGCGTCACCAACGTCACCGAAGTGATCGGCATGGAAGGCGACGTCATCGTCACCCAGGAATTGTTCAAGTTCGAATATCTGGACGAGGACAAGGACGGCAAGATCATCGGCGATTACCGCGCGATGGGCCTGCGCCCCTATACGCTGGAAAAGGCCCGCCAATACGGCTTCGACCAGCCTTATCTTGAGGCCTGCCTCTAACCGACAGCGCCGCTAGCGGCCGCTCAGCCAGAACGCCGTCGCAAAGATCGCGACCGCGGCCGATGCCAGCGCGATCCCGCGCCAGGGCATGAACCCCACCTTGTCGACGTCGCGCCGGTTGTTGCGGCGCCAACTGGCGACCTCGGCGACGCCGAACAGCGCCGCAGCCGCAATCCCCACCGACAGCATCGACACTTGCATTGCCGCGCATCCCTTCGCAAACAGGGGGCCTTCCCCCTGGAGAGAGGTGCCCATATGCGTGTCCTGTTATCGGTTGCAAGTGCTGCCGCCCTGATCGCCGTCCCCGCTGCCGCGACGCAGCACGCCGGCCATGATGCCCACGCCGCCCACAAGAGCCACGACGCCATCGCCGCGGCGGTTGCGGCGCCGACCCGCACCCCGGCGAACACCCCGCGCGACACTTATCGCCACCCCGCCGAAACGCTCGCCTTTTTCGGCGTGAAGCCGGGCGACACGGTCGTCGAGCTGTGGCCCGGCGGCGGCTGGTTCACCGAAATCCTGGCCCCGCTGTCGAAGTCAGGCGGCGGCACGCTCTATGTCGCGGCGCCGTGGGAACGCGGGCTCAACCGCGTCAAGGAAAAGCAGACGGCGGATGCCACCACCTATGGCGCGGTCAAGCTCGCCGAATTTCCCAACGCCGGCACCAACCCCAAGGTCCCCGACGGCAGCGCCGATGTCGTGCTGACCTTTCGCAACGTCCACAACTGGCGCTTCGACGGCACCGACAATACCGCGAACGCGTTCAAGCAGATTTTCGCGATGCTGAAACCCGGCGGCACGCTCGGCGTCGTCGAGCATCGTCTCAATGAAAGCGACGACAGCGCGAAGGAGGAAAAGTCGGGCTATATGAAGAAAAGCTCGATCGTCGCCTTTGCCCAGGCTGCAGGCTTCAAGCTCGCCGGCGAAAGCGAGATCAACGCCAATCCCAAGGACACCAAGGATTATCCGAACGGCGTCTGGACCCTGCCGCCGAACCTGCGCGACGGCGACAAGGACCGCGCCAAATATGTAGCGATCGGCGAATCGGATCGCATGACGCTGAAATTCGTGAAGCCCGCGTCCTGACGCGGCATCAGGAAACGATCGACCCTGCGCTGCTGCTCAGCGCCTATGCGCAGGGTCTTTTTCCGATGGCCGACGGGGCGGACGATCCGTCGGTTCATTGGGTCGAACCGCGGCTGCGCGCGATCTTGCCGCTCGACGGTTTTCATCTTTCGCGCAGCCTCAGGAAAGTGATCGTCTCCGATCGTTTCCGCGTCACCACCGACACGGTGTTCGCGGACATGATGGCACTCTGTGCCGAATCCGCCGCTGACCGGCCGACGACCTGGATCAACCCGGTGATCCGCGCGAGTTACGAGCGCCTGTTCCGGCTCGGCCACGCGCACAGCGTCGAATGCTGGTTGGACGGCGCGCTGGTCGGTGGACTCTATGGCGTATCGCTCGGCCGCGCCTTTTTCGGCGAATCGATGGTCAGCCGCGCGCGCGACGCATCGAAAGTCGCGCTCGCTCACCTCGTGGCGCGACTGATCGCCGGCGGCTGGCAGTTGCTCGATTGTCAGTTCATCACGCCGCATCTCGCCAGCCTGGGCGCGATCGAAATCCCCCAGCGCGACTATCTGGCGCGGCTCTATTCGGTGTTGTCGGACGGGGCCGGCGACGGCGCAGCCTTCGGCGCTGCGGGCGCCGGAGCCGGTGCGGGCGTGCCCTCGCCGCCGTTCGCCGCGGGCGACTGGGGCGCGCTCGACGCCTTGGGCGCGGCGGACGCGGCCTTGGGTGCCGATCGTTCGACGGGCTCGCCGCCCGGATATGTCATCGCACAGCTTTTGACGAACACGTCATAGATCGGGTGCTGGATGATGTTGCGGTCGGGCCGCTCACGGAAAATCCAGCCCGAAAAGACGCGATACCATTTGTCGTCGCGCTGGTCCTGAACGGTCAGCTGGATGAAGGCGCCGGTTTCGGGCGGATCTTCCCACGGCGCCGTCGCCTCGCACGCGCGCAGGCGGACGATCGTGCGGCCGACGCGCGCCACGTCGCCGGGCTTCATCTCAAGGTCGCGGACCAGCCCGTTGCGCTTGTTGAGCAGGCCGAGCACCGCGACGCGTTCGCCCATCGGCGTCGCGCCTTCGATGCCGCCGACCTCGGCGGGCACGCGCTCGGACTTGGCGATCGTCTGGACTGTCGCGCTGCCATTGCCTTTCGACGGCGAGCGGTCGCACGCGGTCAGCGCGCTCGCGGCCACAAGCGCGATCAGCGCGGTCGAAAACGGGTGCGGCTTCACTCGGCGCCGGGCCGCCAGGCCTCATAATCGCCGGTCGCGGCGGCGCGCTGGCCGCCACGCTCGAGCGCACCGGCGGGGCGATAGGCGCCCGTGCTGCCGGTCAGGTTTGCCGTCGGCTCCTGCTCCCAAGCGCGCGGCGCGGGCAGGGCATCGGTGGGCAGTTCGTCGAAGGTGCCGTGCAGCCAGCCGTGCCATTCGGGCGGCACGCGGCTCGCATCGTTCGAACCATTGTACAGCACCCAGCGGCGACTGCCCTTTTTCGCACGGAAATAACGGTTGCCGAGGCTGTCCTCGCCGACCTTCTCGCCGGTGCTCCAGCTGTTCAGCAATGTGCCGACGGTCGCGCCGTCCCACCAGGTGAAAATCTTGCCCAAGATGCTCATGGCTGCGGCGTTTACAGCCAAGGCCATGCAGTCGGCAAGCCGCAAACCGCGCCGCGCGACGCTATTTCTTGTCGTTCCACGTCACCTTGGCGCTCTCGTCGATGCCGAGCTTCGCGGCAGTGCCGCCCGCCAGCTCCAGCACCGCCTTGACCTCACCGCCGCTCGCGACGGGTTCGAGCGATCCGGGGATGGTGTTTTCGGCGATGCGGTCGATACTGCCGTCGGCGCGGATGAAAAACATGTCGAGCGGGATCAGCGTGTCCTGCATCCAGAAGCTCGCGATCCGGGGCTTTTCGAACGGAAAGATCATGCCGCCATCGACGGGCAGGCTGGTGCGGAGCTTCAACCCCTGCTTCTGTTCCTCGTCAGTGCGAGCGACCTCCACGTCGAAGCGGTGCGCCTGCCCCGCCATCGCGATCGTCACCGGAATCGTCGCCGCGCTTTCTGCCTCGCTGGCGTCCTTGCTGCACGCGGCCATCGGCAGGGCGAGCGAGAGAGCGAGGGCAGTCAAAATCGCGCGCATGCGGCAGATCCTTTCGCGGAAATTGTTGGTGCGGACCTAATCGAGCGCCGCTTCGGCGTCCAGCGCCGCCAGCGCCGCCGCGTCCCCCGGCGGGACGGCGAGGATGCGCCGCGCGAGGCCGAGCGAATGTCCCGCGCGCATAAAGGCCGCGACCTGCCGTTCGCGCTGCTTGGGATCGTCGGTCGCTTGCACGGCAAAAGGCCCGAAGCGCCGCCGCCGCGCGAATCCGACCGCCGCGGCGACTGCGGCGCCTTCGGCGTCTTCGATCGCTTGCCCGCTGTCCTCGGCGGCGATTCCGTCGACATAAAGCTGCGCTTTGACCCGCCGCACACCCAGTCCGCGCCGCGTCATCGCCCCCGCGCGCATCACGGCATATTGGCGGTCGTCGAGGTAGCGCAGTTGCTCCATCCGGTCGGCTATCGCTTCGCACGCCGTCATGGCGTCAACCTCGTCTATCCATTCGGATTCGCGTACTTTTCGTGACAAATATCGCGTCAACTTGGCGCGACTCGTCGCGAATCGCGCGACATAAGCCAGCGCCAGCTCGTCGAGTTTCGCCGCGCTGAGCGGCTTGCGGGAGCGGTCGGGTGGAGCGCGGCGGTTGGCCATATGCCATGTTTGTGCCACAGTCGGGCCCGATTGAGAACGATCAACACCGCCATATCGGGCGCCAACGCCCGGAAATGGGCGATTTGTTCAAAC
>CAUUIU010000319.1:0-4105 GCA_963545025.1 uncultured Sphingopyxis sp.
ACACTTCTAGCTTCGTCGGCAGCGTCAGATGTGTATAAGAGACAGCATTGAGACCTTGCCGCACCATTGCGGGGCGCGTTCCAGCGCTTGCTGGATGATGTTCGTGAGGTTCCCCGTCATGGCGCGCCTATGACAGGCCGATCCTCGGCGGGCAACGCCCCTGTCTCGAACGCGCGCTTGCCCTTGCGCTGCCAGCGGACAAGCGCGGTGTCGCGATCCTCGCCGCGCAGCTTGTCCGCGACCGCGAGGAACGCGCCGTAGAGGGTGGCGCGATCGTCGTCGGTCAGATCGACAAGTCCCGCCTTCACGACGAGGCCGCCCAACTCGATCAATTGCCGCGTTCGCTCGCGGCGCTTCACGACCCATTCGCGCATGTCGGTTCTCGCTTTGCTCGCCTCAACGCGATGCCGCTCCGCCGTCGAGCGATGGAGCGCCGTCCGGCTGGCGTTCAGATCGCGGCGCAGACTGACGTGCGCCGCGCTGAAAGAACCCCAAGCCCGCCTTGCGCCACCCCTCCTTGATGCTCGCATCCTTGGTCGCCACAACCCCGAGCAATGCGCCCGCGAGCATGTCGGCGTCGAGCGCGTCGGCGCCCGTTGCGATGACGAGTTCGCCGAGTTGGCGAACGCGCCGTTCCTTGAGCAGCTTCGCCTTGTCGGCGAGCGCCCTCAGTTCCGAATCAAAATCCCGTGGCTTGCGCATCGCAAAGTCTCCATTGAGTGACGATGCGGCCATGATAGAAGAGGTACACCCTTGATGCAGTAGAGTCGCCGGGACAGACTGGGACCGCTTAGTCCCTTCCGAGAATTTATTCGAGGAGGGCGCGCTTATACGTCGTGCCGACGTGCGCTTGGTGGCGTAGATGGATTGCCGTCATGGCAATCTTTCACTTCTCCGCGAAACTCATCGGGCGCGCTGCCGGGCGCAGCGCCGTTGCCGCAGCCGCCTATCGTGCGGGCGAGCGGCTGCACGATGAACGGCTCGACCGCGACCATGATTTCCGCGCCAAGTCCGGCGTCGAGCATAACGAGATCATGTTGCCCGAAGGCGCGCCCGAACGCTTCTCGGATCGGGAAACCCTCTGGAACGAGGTCGAGGGATGCGAGAAGCGCAAGGACGCGCAGCTTGCTCGCGAGGTCGAATTTTCCATTCCGCGCGAGATGAGCAAGGTCGATGGCATCGAGCTTGCCCGCGATTTCGTGCAGTCCGAATTTGTCGATCGCGGGATGATCGCGGATTTGAATGTGCATTGGGACATCGGTGCGGACGGCCAGCCCAAACCCCATGCCCATGTCATGCTCACCATGCGCGAGGTGGGTGAGGACGGTTTTGGGCAGAAGGTCCGCGAGTGGAACCGCACCGAACTTGTCGAGCAGTGGCGCGAGCGTTGGGCCAATCACGTCAACGCGCGGCTTGCCGAACTCGATATAGACGCCCGCATCGATCACCGATCCTTGGAAGCGCAGGGCATCGACCTTGAGCCGCAAGACAAGATCGGCCCCGCAGCCTCGCGCATGGGCGAGCGCGGGCTTGAGTCCGAGCGCATCGAGGATCATCGCGCCGTCGCGCAGCGCAACGGCGAACGCATCATCGCGGAGCCGCGCGTCGCGCTCGACGCAATCACCCACCATCAGGCGACGTTCACCAACCGCGACCTTGCGATGTTCGTGCATCGCCACACCGACGGGAAGGATCAATACGACCGGGCGATGAGCGCTGTTCGCGGTTCGCCCGACTTGATCGAACTCGGCAAGGACGGGCGCGGCGAAGATCGCTTCACCAGCCGCGACATGATCGACACCGAACAGCGGTTGCAGCGCGCTTCGGAATTGATGGCGAAGCGCGAACGACATCGCGTGTCGGAGGGCGACCGGGAAAGCGCGCTTCGCGCGGCGGCGGCGCGCGGGCTGGACCTGTCAGGCGAGCAGCGCGCGGCGTTTGAACATGCGAGCGATGGCAGGGGTTTGAGTGTCGTCGTCGGTTACGCCGGGACCGGCAAGAGCGCGATGCTGGGCGTGGCGCGGGAGGCATGGGAAGAGGCCGGGTTCAATGTGCGCGGCGTCGCGCTGTCGGGCATCGCAGCCGAAGGGCTTGAGAATGGCTCTGGCATCGCCTCGCGCACCATCGCCAGCATGGAACATGGTTGGTCGCAGGGGCGCGACATGCTCACGTCTCGCGATGTGCTGGTGATCGACGAGGCTGGCATGGTCGGCACCCGCCAGATGGAGCGCGTATTGTCCCATGCCGCCGACGCCGGCGCCAAGGTCGTGCTGGTCGGCGACCCGCAGCAGTTGCAGGCCATCGAGGCGGGTGCGGCGTTCCGGGCGATCCACGAACGGCATGGCGGCGTCGAGATTACGGAGGTTCGCCGCCAGCATGAGGGCTGGCAGCAGGACGCTACCCGGCATCTTGCGACCGGCCGAACCGGCGAGGCGATCAACGCCTACGCCGATCACGGTATGGTTCACACCGCCGAGACGCGCGAACAGGCCCGGAGCGATCTTGTCGAGCGGTGGGATCGCGACCGGCAAGCGAACCCCGACGCCAGCCGGATCATCCTCACTCACACCAATGCCGAGGTGCGCGAACTCAACGAGGCCGCGCGCGACCGGATGCGCGCGGCGGGCGAACTGGGCGACGATGTTCGCGTGAAAACCGAACGCGGCGATCGTCCCTTCGCATCGGGGGACCGCATCATGTTCCTGCGTAATGAGCGCGGCCTTGAGGTGAAGAACGGCACGCTGGGCACCGTCGAACAGGTCAATCAGCAGGGCATGACCGTTCGCACCGATGACGGGCGCAACGTCGCATTCGACATGAAGGATTATGCTCATGTCGATCATGGCTATGCAGCCACGATCCACAAGGCGCAGGGCATGACCGTCGACCGTGGCCATGTGCTGGCGACACCCGGCATGGACCGTCATAGCAGCTATGTCGGTATGACACGCCACCGCGACGGCTTGGCCCTTCACTATGGCCGCGACGACTTCAAGGACGATGCCCAGCTTGCCCGCACCCTGTCCCGCGAGCGCGCGAAAGACATGGCGAGCGATTATGCCCGCGTCGATCCGGCCAAGGAGTTCGCCGAGCGGCGCGGCATTGGCGAGCGCGTCGCGGAAATCGCCCGCGCGGGTGCGGAGAAGGCGCGCGGGATCTTCGACGGGTTGCGCCTCTCGCTGCAGGGCCAGCAGCGTGAGCAGGGCATGTTCGCGGGCTTCCGTCCGCCTGAACAGAGGAGTGAGCAGGCACAGACCCAGCCCTCCCATGCCACCGGCCAGCGTCGCGCCGTCGAACGCTATGCGCGCGCGGTGAACGAGGTCGCCCGGATGCGCGACCGGGGCTTGCCCGTGCTGCCCCATCAGCATGACGCCCTGAACAGGGCGGGAGAGGCATTAGACGCGATCCGGCCTCACGCCTCCACCGACTTGCAGAACGCCCTCCAGCGCCAGCCGGAGCTTATCCACGAGGCCGCGGAGGGGCGCAGCCAGGCTGCGGTGCAGGCGATGAACAAGGAAGCGGAACTGCGGGCCGATCCGTTCCAGCGCGCCGATCGCTTTGTCGAGGGCTGGAAGCAGCTCCGGCAGGCGCAGGACGATCTACGGCGCGACGGCGATTTCCGGGGTGCGAAGCGCGTCGGGCAGGAAATGGCGGGCATGGCGAAGAGCCTCGAACGCGACGCGCAGGTCGAATCGCTGCTGCGCGGGCGCAGCCGGGAATTGGGAATTGATGCGGCCATGGGCCGCAGCGTGGCGCGCGATCTCGCGGACTCGGTGCCGTTCGATCACGGCCGCAACCTTGGCATGAGCCGATAGGAGGACAGCATGAATAGTGACAGACAGCTACCCCGACTGCCCTATGACGAGCCGGACTCCGATCCGGCGACGCGGGCGTTCAACCGGCTAGAAGGCGAAATGGCGATGATGCGCCGTGCGGTCGAACATCTCGCAACCGAGAAATCAGAGATCGACATTCCCGATTACAGCAAGACGCTGGGCGAGATGGCGAACCGGCTTGTCTCCATCGAGCGCCAGCCCGCCATGCAGATGACTCCGGACTGTCTCTTATACACATCTGACGCTGCCGACGAAGCTAGAAGTGTAGA
>CAUUIU010000320.1:0-4098 GCA_963545025.1 uncultured Sphingopyxis sp.
GCCGGGACGCACGCGCAAGGTCGGCTGGATATTGAGATTGCGCGTGACGAGCTGATCGCCGGCGCGCGCGCCGCTCTGCTGCGCTGACTCGCGGATCGCCCGGACAAGGTCGCTTTCGGTGCTGCCGAAGCTCAATTCAGTGCCGACGCCCAGCAATGTCGACAGGGCGACGCCCTTCAGAAGTTGCCAAGTATGCCGGTCGATCCGGTCGGACAGACCCGCATAGCCCTGCGTATCGGTCGCCGGCACATTGTCGATACGAATCGACGAGCCGTCGGGCAGGATAATCCGCTGCCAGACGACCAGCGCACGGCTCTGCCCAAACGCTACAACGCTGTCGTAGCTGCCGATCAGCCGCGATCCTTGCGGAATGAGCAGACCGCGCCCGGTCACACTGTCATAGACGTTCTCCGTGATCTGCGCGGTGACGAGCCCGGGAAGATCCGAGTTGAGCCCGGTTATGAGGCTCGCGGCAATGATGCTGCCGGCCTGCAAGGTCCAAGGCGATACGGACTGCGCCAGCGCGTGCGGATTGATGTCGTCGTCGCGATTGGCGTGGCCGACCAATTCGTTCTTGCGCCCCTGGGCGTTAGGATCTCGGTCAGGGTCGAGGAGCGGCTTGGCAGTCTCGGCCGATGCTGGCGGAACACTTGCATCGGTAGTCACCGGTGCAGGGGCGGCGGCGCGACCGCCGCCCGCCAATTGCAGCATGACGCCAGACTCGCGTGCGGCCTTCTGCTCAGCGGCGATGCGCTGGCGCTCGGCTTCGGCTTCCTGCGCGGCCCGGCTCACCGCATCGGCAGCGGGGTCAGGGGGAACCATCCCGCCAAGCTGCCGCTGGCGCTCGAGGATCGGCCGCCCGAGATCACCGGGAAGCGGTGGCCCGAGCTTCGGCACGTCGCCATAGCTCGTCGGCGCGCCCGCGAGCGCATCAGGCGGCGCCTTCGCGCCAACCAGCTTTTCATCGCTTGGTGCGATCAGGCTCAGGGTCGCGGGCTTGAGCGCCAGCCAGGCGACGCCGATGATCGCGGTCGAGCCGGCGGCAGCGATGGCGACGATCGCACCGCGGCGAAAACGGGTGACGCGGCCCGGCGCCGCGCGCAGAACGAGCGTTTCGGGGTCGGCTTTGGGCGCCGCGATCGGCGCGGAAGAAGCGGTTGGATCGGTCACGCGCCCCTCCCGGCCTTGCGCTGCCGGCTCTTCGGCTGGGCGGCGGTGATACGGACAATCTGCTGTTTCTTGCCGCCAAGGCGCAGCTCGGCGACACCGAACAGGCGGTCGACCACATAATAGCGGCCGGCGACGCGATAGTTGACGAGCTGGGCCTCGCCATCCTCGCCAATCACGAACAGCGGGGGCGCCTCACCCACGGCGATCGCAGGCGAGAACTCGATGTAGGTCTGCCGCCCATCGTCGAACGCGCGCAGCGGCCGCCAGGCCGGCTTGTCGCCCGAGATCGCATAGTTGAAGTTGAGGCTTTCGACCGAGAGGCCCGACGCGATCGGCGTCGCCGCCACGGCTGCATCGCGCTGACGCCGGAGCGCGATCAGCTCGTCATGTGGATAGGTCCAGGAGATCGCCGCCATCGCGGTCGCGGGCGTGCTTTCGAGCTGGAGATGGTAGGTCCGGCGATCGGTAGCAATGACAAGGTTTGTGCGTAGGCCCGCCGAAAACGGCTTGACGAGGATGTGCACGCGCTTGCTTTCGCCGATGCCGCTGGTGGTATCGCCGACAGTCCAGCGCACGGTGTCGCCGGCGGCGACGGACACAATCGTTTCGCCCGGCTGCAAGGCAATGTCGGTGATGCGCTCGGGCGCGGCATAGAGCCGGTAGAGCACGCCTTCCGCCCAGGGATAGACCTGGACGGCATATATATATCCCGCGCTCGACGGCTCGCGCAGTGCCGCCCGGTTGGCGGCAGTGACGCGCGCGGTGGGTGACGCGGGTTCGCGGCTCTGCGCAGCGACGCCCATGGCAAGCGCCATCGCGCTCGCCGCCAGGATGAGGGCACGGATCATTGGTCGGTCCTTTCGGGGGATGGTGCGGCTGCGGGTTGAGCAAGGGTCGGATCGAGCGGCGAGCCCAGCGGAATGTCGGTGGGCGGCGCGACCGGGAGTGATTGTGCGGGATCGGGCACGGCCGATGGTTGCGGCGAAGGCGGCCGGTCCTGAGGCGTTTCCAGTTCGCGGCTCCAGTCGATCGCGTCGACATAGAGACCGAGCGGGTTTTTTCGGAGCACATCGGCCAAGCGCGGCGGCTTGATCTTCACCGTGAGCATCGCCGTCCAGCGTGACGTGCTGGCGAGGCTTCCCCGCTCATATTGCTGCTCGGTCCATTTGACCTGGAAGCTCGTATCTGACGCGCGGACGATGCTCGTCACCTGCACCGAAACCGTCTTGCGCCCGACATCGGCGAACGGATTGGAGGTGCGGGCATATTCGCCGAGGAACAGTGACGCACGTTCGGTCGCGAAATCATAGGCTGATAGCCAGTTTACACGCATCAATACCGGATCGCGCGAGCGCGCTCGAACGCCGGTGATGAACCGGCCGAGGAACCATGCGATCTGCGGATCGGTCGGCCGATAGTCCTTGGCGGCAGGCGCGACGGCCTGTGCTTGCCCGAGTGCATCGACCTCGACCACATAGGGCACGACGCGGCTTTGCATCGATTGCCAGACCAGCGCGCCCGACAGACCAGTGGTCAGGAACAGGCCGCCGAAGGCCATCAGCCGCCAGTTCTTCGCCTGTGCGCGAGCCGAGCCGATACGCTCATCCCAAAGCTGGCCCGCTCGTTGGTAGGGTGTCTCGGGTTCGGGCGTTCGCCCATAGCGCTGCAATGCGCGTCGAAATTTCATCGCTCAGTCCCTTTCCTTGATGTCTGGAGTGGCGCCAGCGCCGCCGCGGTCGCCGCCCTGGATTGCGTGGATCGCCATCTGACGGCGGTGGCGAGCATTCTGGCTGGCATGAAGCTTCTGCGCCCAGGCGGGTGTTCCTTCAGCTGCGCCTGTCGGCGCGGCTGCGGGGGCGCCGCCGCCGGCACGGGTGCTTCCTGCTTCCCATGCGGCGCGCTGCCCACGATCGGCGGCAGCGCTAACGCCGAGACCGCCGCTCATCCGGTTGGCAGCCGCGCCGCGCATGGCGGTCGCAACGCCGCCGAGGCCCGCGCCGACGCTGGTCGAGCCCGAGGTTTCCTGCCCGAGCTTGTAGGCAGTGGATGCGGCAGACCCCATCGATGTACCGGCGCGGATCGCGCCGAGACCGGCCCCCGCGAGACCGCGTGCCGCGCCGACGGCGCCAGCGCCTGCCATCGCAAGACCTCCGCCGGCAAGCGCGGTAGTGGCGATCACCGATCCGGCGCCGAGCTGCGGCGCGCCGGCGACGAGGCCGGATGCGATTCCCGGGCCGAAGATGGAGAGGCCAAAGATCGCGAGGCTCGCGAGCATCAGCGACACGGCCTGTTCGATCGACACCTCGTCGCCGGTGATCGCACTGGTGAAGTCGGCGAAATAGTTAGAGCCGATGCCGACGATGACCGCGAGCACCATGACCTTGATGCCCGAACTGACGACGTTCCCGAGCACCCGTTCGGCGAGGAACGACGTGCGGTTCCACAGCGCAAAGGGCACGAGCACGAAGCCGGCGAGCGAAGTGAGCTTGAATTCGAGGATTGTGATGAAAAGCTGGATCGCGAGGATGAAAAAGGCGGCGATGACGACGACCCAGGCGATCACCAGCACGGCGATCTCGATGAAATTGTCGAAGAAGGCGATCGGGCCAACCAACTCCTTCGCCTGCTCGAGGAGCGGCCATGCTGCCTCGAAGCCGGTCCCGGCCAGCTTGCCGGGTCGCAATAAATCGTCAGCCGTAATCGCGCTGCCCCCTGCGGTGAGGCCGAGGCCGGCGAAGCTGCGAAAGATGATATCGGACAGTGTCGAGAAGCTGTTGAGGATCAGGGCGAAGACGCCGACATAGAGGATCTTTTTGAGGAACTTGGCGATGACGTCGTCTTCGCCGCCGAGCGCCCAGAACAGCCCGGCGAGCGTGATGTCGATGCCGATCAGGATCGTGGTCAGGAAACCGACGTCACCGCCCAACA
>CAUUIU010000321.1:0-4097 GCA_963545025.1 uncultured Sphingopyxis sp.
AACTGGTCCCGGCGAGCTGACACCGACAGGGGGAATATAATGCGGATTTTGTGGACCGGCGCAGCGGCGCTGGCTTTCGTCATGCCGGCAGCGGCGCAGACGGTCGGCACCGAGGTCGAAAAACAGATGCCGTCGCTGATGGCGATCTACAAGGACCTGCACGCCAACCCCGAACTCAGCTTCATGGAGGTGCGCTCGGCGGGCATCCTCGCCGCCGAAGCGCGCAAGCTGGGATTCCAGGTCACCGAAAAGGTGGGTGGCACCGGCATCGTCGCGGTGATGAAGAACGGCGCGGGCCCGGTCGTGCTGCTGCGTGCCGACATGGACGGGCTGCCCGTGACCGAACAGACGGGACTTCCCGGCGCGTCGAAGGTGCGCGTGACGACCAAGGAAGGCGTCGATACCGGGGTGATGCACGCGTGCGGCCATGACACGCATATGACGGCATGGGTCGGCGTCGCGCGGCTGATGGCAGCGAACAAGGACAAATGGTCGGGTACGCTGGTGATGATCGGCCAGCCGGCCGAGGAACGCGGCGCGGGCGCGCGGATGATGCTGGAAGACGGGCTCTACACACGCTTTCCCAAGCCGCAATATGCGCTAGCGTTCCACGATGCCGCGCAGTTCCCCGCGGGCGCGATCGGCTATACGCCGGGCTATGCGCTCGCCAATGTGGACAGCGTTGACATTCTCGTCAAAGGGGTCGGCGGGCACGGCGCCTATCCGCAGACGACGAAAGACCCGATCGTTCTCGCGAGCCGGATCATTGGTGCGCTACAGACGCTCGTGTCGCGCGAGATCAGCCCGCTCGATAGCGCCGTTGTGACCGTCGGCAGCTTCCACGCCGGGGCGAAACACAACATCATTCCCGACGAAGCGCGGCTGCAGCTGACCGTGCGCAGCTATTCGGACGAAGTGCGAAAGCATTTGCTCGACGGGATCGCGCGCATCGCGAAGGGCGAGGCGATTGCAGCGGGCATGCCGGAAGACCGGATGCCGGTTGTGAAGGTGGAAAAGGACGAGTTCACGCCCTCGACCTTCAACACGCCCGCCTTCACCGAGGAAATGGCGGCTTATCTGAAGACGCAGTTCGGCGAGAAGCGGGTGGTGCAGATTCCACCGGTGATGGGCGGCGAAGATTTCGGCCGCTTTTCGCGCGACGACAAGGAGATCAAGAGCCTGATCATCTGGGTCGGCGGCGTTCCGCAGGCGGAATATGACGCGGCAAAGAAGGAGGGGCGGACGCTGCCTAGCCTGCATTCGCCCTTCTGGGCGCCCGATGCGCCCGCGGTGATCTCGACCGCGACCGAAGCGCTGACCGTGATGGCGATGAAGTTGATGCCGAAGGGATAAGCCGCACGATCGAACGGGCGGCCGGGTTTTGTCTGAAAAATGGGGGTGGGCCGAAACCCACCCCGCAAATTTTTACAGACCGTCGACAGCTTTGCTGACGAGGATGTTCACCGCGACGCGGCGATTCTGGGCCTTGCCTTCGGGGGTGCTGTTGTCCGCTGCCGGATCGGCCTCGGCCATGCCCGTGGGCGTCAGCATGCGGTAGGGCTTCCATCCACATGCCTGCTGAAGGTGATTGACGACGCGGCTCGCCCGCTTTTCGCTCAGTTCCTGATTGAAATCCTGGCTGCCGGTGGAGTCGGTGTAGCCGACGACGAGCAGCAGCGCATTGTCCATGCCGTTCGCCTGCGAGGCGGCGGCGCAGAGATCCGATTTGGCCTGCTCCGACAGCACCCATTTGCCGGTGTCGAAATTCACGTTGGTCGTGCCGCGGACATTATACTGGTCGATGTCGCCGACGCGGCTGCGCAGCGCGTCGGTCGCCGCGGTCTGCTCGGCAAAACGCTGGTTCGTACCCGTGTGGATCATGTTCGCAGTGCGGAGGTCCTTGTTCTTCAGAACGACCTGGCTTGCGACGAGGCCGCCGTCCCACTGCGACGTCTGGACCGTCACGGGCAGGCCGTTGACCAGCGACGTCGACGTCAACTTGTTGCTGGAGAGCCCAAGGAAACCGCCGCTCGCTTTGATCTTGGTGGCGTCAACGACGGTGATTAGGGCATTGTTGCCGTCTGCGGTCGTTACCTGCATCTTGTTGCCGCTGCGGGCCGAAATGATGCCTTCGACTTCCGGCCCCTTGGCCATCTGCGACAGGTCGGGCGGCTCGGGTGCATAGACAGTTGCCATGACTTCGCCGCCGGACGTATCCTGCTCCTGCGCGGCAAGGCTGCCCATTGCAGGACCAGCCAGCATAGCGAGCATCAATACTGCCCCTGAACTCTTGTAAACGGAACCCATACGCAACTCCTTCGTTCGAAAAGGAAGGGTCCCGCGTGTTCCGTGACCCCTTCACGCAGATGGACTCCCGGAAACGCGCAAAGTTGCGCGGGTCGTCGGCTGAATTGCACGGAATACCGACAAGTTTGGGCCGCCAAAATCCCGCTGACGGGCTTAACCTGGGTTATAGTAAAAGAATTTGAAAGGCTTGCATCGCAAATTGCGGAGGCGCGCTGTCGAAGCCTGGATTTATCGATTCAGCGTCGCCAGCCAGCTCAATATTTCAGTTTGCAGCCGGATGCGCGCGTCCGACCAACTATGGTCGGTTGCAACGTGAAGCGTCTTGAGCTTCGTCCCGCCGCTCGCCTTGATCGCGCCGGTCAGCGCGTCGCTCATCCCGGCAAGCCCGTCGTCCGATGTCAGGACGAAGAGATGGGTCTGCGCCAGCTGCGGCGCGGCTTTGGCGAAATCGAAGCGGTCCTTATTCGCGATGATCTCGTCGGCCATAAGTTCGGGCGTCGTTCCGGCGAGCGCTTCCATGCCGTTGTCGCGGAGCAGCCCTACTGCCTGATCGCGCGGCAGCCCGCCGAGCGCCCCCATATTGCCTGCCGAGATCATCGCGGCGCCGAGCAGGGCTTTGTCGTGCGCGGCGGTCAACGCGGTCACCCAGCCGCCCATACTGTGGCCGATGACGACGAGCCGCGCCGGGTCGATGCGCAGCTTCACCGCATTGGCAGGGTTGCGCGCAAAGGCGAGGACGGCGTCGGCGTCCTCCAGATTCTGCGCGAACCGATATTGGCCGGGGCTGCCCCATGAGCCGCGATAGTTGAAGGTGATGACGGTCCAGCCCGCGCGGCGCATCGCCTGTGCGAGGTCGAGGTTCTTTTCGTTGCCGGGGAGGCCGTGACAGAACACGACCGTCGGGTGCGGCCCCGCGCCCGCGGCGACATAGACGACGCCGTTGATCTCGACCCCGCCGCTCGGGATACGGACGACTTCCATCGCCGCAGGATGCGCTTTGTCGGGGGCGGGGTCGGTGTAGATCGCCGGGGGCATATCGGGCGCCGCCGATGCGGGCAGGGGCAGCGCGAGCAACGCGGCAGCGATCCATATCTTCATCCTCAGTCCCCCTTGAAAGCGGCGAAGCTGCCGCCGCGACCCGTCCCTTCGACAAAGCGTTTCGCGCCGATAGCAGCCCCTTCGCGCAGCGGCGCGACACCGGCTTGCGCTTCGTGCGCGAGCGCGCCCTCGATATCGAAATCCCACTGGCGGTATGCGCTCAGCCGGTCGCTGTTCATGCAGATTTGCGGGAAGGCGGCGATCTGTTTCGCGAGGTCGATCGCGGCGACAAGTGCTGCGCCATCGGGCGCGATGCGATCAGCGAGGCCGATGCGATGCGCTTCTTGCGCATCGACGGGGCGGCCGGTCAGGATCATGTCCATCGCGCGGCCCTGACCGACGATGCGCGGCAGGCGGACCGTGCCGCCATCTATCAGCGGCACGCCCCAGCGGCGGCAATAGACGCCGAACACGGCGCTTGTCGCAGCGACGCGCATGTCGCACCACAGGGCAAGCTCGAGCCCGCCGGCGACGGCGTGGCCCTCGATCGCAGCGATCACGGGCTTTTCAAGCAGCATCCGCGTTGGTCCCATCGGGCCTGGGCCGTTTGGGTCATAGCGCGAGTTGCCGACGGCACCGAGATCGAAGCCAGCGCAAAAATGGCCCGAACTGCCGGTCAGGATCGCGACGCGCGCGTCCTCGTCTCTGTCTCTTATACACATCTCCGAGCCCACGAGACACTGAGCGATCTC
>CAUUIU010000322.1:0-4095 GCA_963545025.1 uncultured Sphingopyxis sp.
CGACCCCAACCTTGGCAAGGTTGTGCTCTACCCCTGAGCTACGCCCGCTCTGGCGGCTGGCGACCGGGTGGGTGCCAGCGGGTGAGGCGGGCGATTAGCACCGGCTTTTGGAGTCGGCAAGCCCTGTTTGCGTTTTTTCCCGAAGGGTTGGCATATCGGCCGAAATTCCCACATAAGCGGGGAAAGAGTCGCTTTCGTCCATCGGGAAGCGTCGCCAAATCAACAACAGGAGCATGCTTTCGTGGCCACTCTCGGTCTGAACCCGCAGGAAAAGGAAGCCGTCGAAGCCTTCCGCCGCGACGTTGTCGAGCCGTCGATGACCCATCTGGTCATCCTCGATTTCTGGGCCGAGTGGTGCGGTCCCTGCAAGCAATTGACCCCGATCCTCGAAAAGGTCGCCGCCGATTATGCCGACAAGGGCGTCGTGCTGGCGAAGGTCGACGTCGATGCGAACAGCTTTATCGCCGGCCAGTTCCAGGTGCAGTCGATCCCGACCGTCTATGCGATCTTTCAGGGGCAGCCGGTGGCGAACCTGACCAATGCGCGCACCGAAAGCCAGCTCAAGACCATTCTCGACCAGTTGCTCGCTCAGCTGCCGATCGAGAGCGAAGCGACCGCGCGCGCGGTCGAGATCGCGCCGCTGATCGAAATGGGCGACAGCGTGCTCGCCGAAGGCGACGGCCCGCGCGCGGCGAGCATCTTTGCCCAGATCCTCGACATGGCGCCCGACAATGCCGCGGCGCATGGCGGCCTGATTCGCGCGCTGCTGCTCGCGGGCGATATCGAGGGCGCGCAGGCCGCGCTCGCTGTGGTGCCTGCCGAGATCGCCGAGGATGCGGCGATCGCGCAGGCGAAGAGCGCGCTCGCGCTCGCCGCCGACGCCCCCGATGCGGGCGAGCTCGCAGCCTTCGAAGCCGCGGTCGCCGCGAGCCCCGACGATCATCAGGCGCGTTTCGACCTCGCCGCCGCACAGATCGGCGCGGGCCAGCGCGATGCCGCCGCCGACAATCTGCTCCGCATCGTCGAAGCCGACCGCGAATGGCAGGAAGGCGCCGCGCGCGCCAAATTGCTGTCGCTGTTCGAAGCTGTCGGCCTGGAAGACCCGTGGGTCGCCGCGCAGCGCCGCCGTCTGTCGCTGATCCTGTTCGGCTGATGGGCGCCGCCGCGCCCTTGACCATTCAGCGGATCGCGATTTTTCCGCTGCCGGGTGCGGTGCTGTTCCCGCGGCTGCACCTACCGCTGCACATCTTCGAGCCGCGCTATTCGGCGATGGTGCAGGAAGTGCTGGCGCGCGACCGTCAGATCGGGATGATCCAGCCGCGCATGCTCCCGGGCGAAGAGCATCTTGAGCCACCGGCGCTTTACGATATCGGCTGTGTCGGCCGCATCATCGATGTCGAGGCGCTCGACGAGGGACGCTTCAACCTGGTGCTCGAGGGCGTGGCGCGTTTTCGCGTGCGCCGCGAACTCGACGTCACGACGCCGTTCCGACAGGTCGAGGCCGAGATCGAGGTCGAAGCCGAGGATGACGCGGTGCTGGCGAGCATCGAGCGCGCGAGCCTCGAACGCGAAGCCAAGCGCTTTGCCGCGCGGCAGGGTTATGTCGTCGATTGGGATTCGGTCGGCCAGCTCGACGATGCGACGCTGGTCAACGGCATCGCGCAGATTGCGCCGTTCGATGCCGCCGCGAAACAGGCGCTGCTCGAAGCGAGCCCGATCGACAAGCGCGCCGAGCTGGTCGTCCAGATGATGCAATTCTTCGGCCGGTTCGACGGCGACGACGGGCGCGCGACGCTGCAATAAGCTTTCAGTGCATTTTGGTGCCGGCGTGGCGGATCATATCGGCGAGCGCGCGGCGGACGATGTGGCGGTCGCTTTCGCGTAGCCGCTCGGCCGCGGCATCGACGGGCCCGAGCTGACGCCGCACCAAAGCCTGTTCGGCCGAAACGCGCGCCTCGATACGCTCGGGCAAGGCCGCGCTGCGCATGAGCGCCGTGCGCCGCCGCGCCGCCCAGTCACCCGCCAGCCGGTCCGCGACCAAATCCGCGAGCCCGTCGGCCGCCGCCTGTTCGGTCGCGGCCTCGGCTTCGGGATCGGCGAGCCAGCCGTCGGCGCCATCGTCGAGCAATGCGTCGAGCGACAGCGTCGCGCCGACCTGTCGCCGCCCGGCGCAGCGCTGGTCGCCGTGGAGACGGTGGCGCAGCGCTTGCAGCTCGGCGCGCAGCTGCCAGTTCACATATGTCGTGAAGCGGGCGCGGGCGGGATCGTAACGCTCGGCGGCGCGGTGCAGCGCGATCGCGCACACCTGCTGGGCGTCCTCCGCAACATCCGACAATCCATAAGCACGCGTGAAATAGCGCACCCGCGGCGCCGCGAGCATCGCGAGGCGGGCAAAGGCGCGATCGAGATTCGCCCGCGCCCGCGCGCCCGGCGCATTTTCGAGCGCGGTGCGCGCCTGGATGAAATCGGTAACCGCCTGTTCGAGCGCGTCGCTTTTCGCCGACATGAGATATCCCCCAACCCGTGCGGCGTTCTTGCCGCGCGACAAGGGTTAAGGCGCGATGGTTAGCGGCGGCATGACGCCATCCTAGGTAGAAATACCTAGATTTCGGTACCCGCGAGCAGGCGCGGCAGGTCGCCGGCCTCGCCGCGCGCTTCGTTCATGAAGAACGCCTTGAGCGCCGGCATGCGCTGCACCGCGCCAAGCCCCGCGCGGCGGACCGCCGAGGCGGTGCGGCCGGGAATGCCGAACAGGCGGGTCAGCCCGTCGGTCGCGAGGCTGACCATCAGGCTGTCGAGCCCGCGCCAGCGCTGGTAGCGCGCGAGCAGCGCCGCATCGCCGAGGTCGAGCCCGAGCCGCGCGCCGTCGACCAGCACTTCGGCGAGCGCGGCGACATCGCGCAGGCCGAGGTTGAGCCCCTGCCCCGCGATCGGGTGGATGCCGTGCGCGGCATCGCCGACGAGCGCCACGCGCTGCGCGACGATCGAGGCGCTGTGGTGGAAACCGAGCGGATAGGTCATGCGCGGCGCCACCAGTTCCATCGAGCCGAGCAAATCGCCGGCGCGCTTTTCGAGTTCGGCGACGAAGCCTCGCTCACCGAGCTTGGCGAAGCCGGGGCCATCCTTTTCCGACACCGTCCAGACGAAGGCCGAGCGGTGGCGCCCCTCGGCATCGTCGACGAGCGGCAAAAGCGCGAAGGGGCCCGAGGGGAAGAAGATTTCGTGTGCGACGCGTTCGTGCGACTTGCTGTGCGCGACCGCGCCGATCATCGCATGATGATGATAGGACCAATTGGCGATCGTGAACCCGGCGGCGTCACGCGTCGGCGAGCGCCGCCCCTCGGCGACGATCAACAGCGGCGCCGCGAGCCTTGTGCCGTCGGCGAGGGTCAGCGTGACGCCATGCGCTCCAATGTCGCGATCGACGACCTGCGCGGGCATGTGCCGCCGGACGAGCGGCGCATCGGCGAGCGCGGCGGCAAGCGCGAGGCGGAGCTGCCGGTTTTCGACCATTGTGCCGAGCGCGCGGTCCGCTTCTGACGTCACGAAGTCGAGTTCGCCAGCTTGTCCGCCATCACTGACCTTGATCGCGTGGATCGGGCAGCCATGGCCGACGAGGCGGCCGGCGAGGCCGAGCACGTCGAACATCTGCCAGGTCGCGCTGGCGATCGCCGAGGCGCGGCCGTCGAAACCCGGCGCAATCGTCGCGACGGGGTCGGCGGGATCGACGATCTGGCTCGACAGGCCGTGATGGGCAAGGGCGAGGGCCAGCGCCTGGCCGACAAGGCCGCCGCCGGAAATCAGGACATCGCTGCGCAGCGTTTCGCTCATGCCGCTGCCCTAGCCGGGCAGGCGGCGATTGGGAAGCGCCGGGCCGCGCTTGACGGCGAGTCCGCCCCATGTGCATATCCCGGTGGTTAACTCATGGGGACCGTTTTCAGCATGGCCAGCCGCAAGCCCGTCGCCGCAAAGGCCGATTGGCGCACCGTTTTCCGCCAAAGCATCGCCCGCTCGCTCGTGATCGCGTCGGCGGTTCTGCTCGGCCTGTTCACGCTGTTCCTGACGCTGGCGCTGCTCACCTATGACAGCACCGAC
>CAUUIU010000323.1:0-4091 GCA_963545025.1 uncultured Sphingopyxis sp.
CTTCTAGCTTCGTCGGCAGCGTCAGATGTGTATAAGAGACAGGTTCGGCGGAGCGCCGCACCGGGCCGGCGATCCGTTCGGCGCCGAGCGTGGCGATGAGCGGCGGCGGGATGCGGCCGACTTTCCAGCCGAGAACCGGGCTGTCCAGCGCGGCGCAAAGCGCCTGTTGCACCGCATAGGCATCGGCGAGCGTGGCAGGCACGGGCGCGGGGAAGCGGGCCAGCGCGCGGCCGGACAGGCGGGCTTCGAGGAGGGCGGCGACGACATCCGGCGCGTCGGGCGACGCGGTCATGGAGGCGGGCCGCCGGGCATCAGGCGAGCTTGGCGCTCAGCAGATAACGTTCGCGGCTTTCGGCCGAGCGCTGGCGCAGTTCGACCATCGCGCGTTCCTCGGTCTCGTCGAGCATCGATTCGAGCAGGCGGTTGAAATGGCGCCGCATCGCGAGGCGCGCGCCGGTCGCGTCGCGATTCGATAGCGCCTCGACGACGTCGGCATGTTCGGCCTGCCGCGCGGCGCCGTCCTTGCGGCACACCATCGAATGACTCGTGCGCACCTCGGGCAGTTCCATGCGCATCCGCCACAGCGTCTCGATCACATGGATGATCGCCTTGTTGTTCGATGCGGCGGCGATCGTCAGGTGGAATTCGCGGTCAATCGCGCTGATCTCGTCCTCGCTCGCCCGGTCGTCGGCCATCGCGTCGAGCAGCGACTGGAGCTTTTCGAGCGTTTCGGCCGAGATCGTCGGGGCGGCGAGCGCCGCGGCCTCGGCCTCGAACAGCGAGCGGGCTTCGGTCAGTTCGAACGCGCTGACCTTGGGCAGGATCGCATTGTCGCCGGGCAGTTCGGCCTCGACATAGGCGCCGGCGCCGGTGCGGATGTGAATCCACCCCGTCGCCTGGAGCGCAATTTCGGCCTCGCGGATCGTGACGCGGCTGACCTCGAACCGCTCGGACAACTCGCGCTCGCCGGGCAGCCGGGTTCCCGGCGGATAGGTTCCGTCGAGGATCAGGCGCCGGATCGTGTCGGCGACATCTTCGAAAAGGCGGCGTTCGGCCATGGCTCAATCTTCTCCCCGCGAGTGCTCAGGAGAGTCCATACAATCCGGTATGACAAGTTTGAAGCCCATGACCGAACTTAGTTCTAAATCCGCGCCCGGATGCCGATGAAATATTTCGCACCATAGAAGTGATACTGACGGCTGCTGCCATAGACGGGCATGTAGGTGGCCTTGGGCTCGTTGAAGATGTTGAGCGCCTCGAAGCGGAGCGACACGCCCTTCATCAGGTTGAGCGACGCACGGAAATCAACGGTTTCGCTGGGGGCTACGAAGCGCAGCTGGCTGTTGCCGCCGACGAAGTCCTGGAAATAGCTCGACCGGTAATTGTAGATCGCCTGCAGCGAGACCGGGCCGATATCGTAATAGGCCTGCGCCGAGAGGACATGCTTCGAATAGCCCGACAGGTTTGCCGGCGGGATGATGCCCGCAGACACGGTTTCGGTTGTGGGGTCAAAGACGTCGCCGAGGCGGATATCCTGCGTCTCGAAATTCGAATTGGCGTAGTTGTAGCTGACCTTGGCGCCCAGCCCGTCGAGCGGTGCCGGCAGGAAGCTGAAGCGCGTCGCTGCGGTCAGTTCGAGGCCATAGATGCGCGACTTGTCCGGGCTGTTGCGTGTCTGCGTCACGGGGATCGACACCGACTGGCCGTCGATGGTGAAATCCTCGTCGAACACCACCGGCTGGAAGCCGCCGGTGAACTGCTTGTAATAGACGGTGGCCGACAGCAGGCTGTCCTTGTTCGGATACCATTCGAAGGCCAGGTCGGCGTTCCACGACATCAGCGGTTTCAGGCGAGGGCTGCCGTTGGCGGTGATGTTGCGGATCGCATCCTCGACCGAGGTGAAGCTGGTGCCATCCTCGAGCAGGATCGTGCGCCCGGCGCCGAGCGCGCTGGGGTTGGGGCGCGACATGGCGCGATAGCCCGCGGCGCGGATCAGCGTATTGGGCGCAACCTCGAAGATCGCGTTGATGCTGGGCAGGATGCGGGTGTTGCTGCTCTTGATCGTCACCGTATCGAAATCGCTCGACGCGACCAGGCGGATCGTGCCGTCGGGGTTGGTGACGATGCTGAGGTCGCTGCGCAGACCGTTGGAGGTGACGTCGGTCTTGACGACGCGGACGCCGAAATTGCCGCGCACGGGCATGGTGCCAAGGTCGCCGCCATATTCGGCCATGACATAGCCTGCGAAGGTCTTTTCGGTGACGTCGCGGTTGGCGACCGAGCGCGTGTCCGCGAGGTTGCCGGGGTCTTCGGCGCCCATATATTCGCGGAACAGGCAGTCGACGTCGAAGGTCGCCCAGCTGTTGATCGTGTTGCCCTTGGCGGCCGAGAGATAGTCGGTCTGCGGGAAGGCCTGACGGCACAAATTGTTGATGCGGCGATCCTCGGCCATCGCCGGGTTCAGGTTGAAGTCGCCGTTGCGCACGTCATAGTCGCGATAGGTCAGGTGCGACCAGCGCCCGCCCGCCGATACCGACTTCAGGAACCCGTCCAGTTCATAGGCCGCGTCGAAGCGTCCGGCATAGATTTCGTTGCGGCGCTTGCTTTCGTCGCGGCGGAAACGCGCGTCGTCCCAGAAGAGATTGTGATTGTTGAGGTCGAAGCGCGGGTCGATCGTGATCGTCGGCACGAAGCTGCCCGGCGTGATCGAATAGGTGTAGGGCACGCGCAGGTTGTTCGCGGCGAAACCGTTGCCCGTGACGCTGAAGAAATTGCGGACATTGTTGACGTCGAACGGGTCGGTGCGCAGGCGGACATTGCGTTCGATCTCGGTGCGGATCGTGCGCGAATAGCTGCCGTCGAGGGTGACGGTCAGCCGGTCGGTCGGCTGCCATTCGACCGACAGCCCGCCGCCCAGATATTCCTCCGACCGCGACAGTTCGGAGCCGTTCGATTCGAGCGCCGAGAGGCCGTTCAGGCTCTGGATGATGCCGTTTTCGTCGAAAACGACGTTGGTCAGGCCGAAGCGGCCCTCAGAGATATTGAGGTCGCGGCGGCTCTCGACGAAGGTGCGGTCCGAATATTGGACGTCGAGATTGATGTTGAGCGTGTCCGACGGCTGCCACTGGATCGCGCCGAACACCGCGTCGCGCTTGTCGGTCTCGCTGATCTGGCGGAAGGTATAGGCGTTGGGGACGAGGTAGAAGGCGCGGTTCTGCCCATATTCGGCGCGCGTATATTCGTCGCAATTGTTGTTCGCGACGACGGGCGCGGCCTGGCACGCGGTCCAGGTCGTCGACGCGGCATAGGTTTCTTCGGGATTGTTGGTGTCGTTGCGCTGGATGCCGATCGCGATGCCGATCGTGTCGTTGGCGAACTGGTCGACATAGCTCAGCGTGCCGCGCCATCCGATGCCGCCGTCGCGGCCGGTGATGCGGTCGCCATATGGGTTATACTGCGCCTTGATCTCGCCCTGCAGGCGCTGTTTGCCGAAATCGAGCGGACGGAGCGTGCCGATCTCGATCGTGCCCGCGACGCCGCCTTCGACGAGGCTCGCCTGCTGGGTCTTGTAGATCTTGATATTGTTGACCAGTTCAGACGGGAACTGGTTGAAGTTCACCGAGCGATCGCCGCTGCCGTTGGTCGCGTCGCGGCCGTTGAAGGTCGCGTTCGACAGGAAGGGGCCAAGGCCGCGCAGCGCGATTTCGGACGCGTCGCCCTTTTCGCGGTGCGTCGTCGCGCCGGTGATCGTCTGGATCGCCTGACCGACCGAAATGGCGGGAATGTCGCCGATGTCGTCGGACGACAGTGCGTCGACGATCGCGGTTTCCTCGCGCTTGGTGTTGATCGAATTCTGGATTGTCTCGCGGATGCCGGTGACGATGATCGCGTCTTCCTCGCCCTGCGCGACCGGCTCGGCGGGGGCGTCCTGCGCCGCGGCGGGCATCGCAAGCAGCAGCAGGGTCGACCCGGTGCCAGTCATGAAGGCAACGCGCAGCGCGCGCAGACGGGTCTGCTTGTGAGAATTCACTTTCTCTCTCCCTTGGTCCTGTCTCTTATACACATCTGACGCTGCCGACGAAGCTAGAAGT
>CAUUIU010000324.1:0-4085 GCA_963545025.1 uncultured Sphingopyxis sp.
TCTACACTTCTAGCTTCGTCGGCAGCGTCAGATGTGTATAAGAGACAGCGGTTAAGGGCGCCGACAAGGCGAGCATCGTCGATGCGCGCCTGTTCGACCGCTTCGCGGGCCAAGGTGTACCCGAGGGTCAGGTCAGCCTGGCCGTCGAGGTCGAGCTGCAGCCGCTGGAGAAGAGCTTCACCGACGCCGAGCTGAAGGCGATCGCCGACAAGGTGGTCGCGGCGGCGGCGAAGGTCGGGGCGGTTCTGCGGGGGTGAGCGTTCTGCGCCCGACAGCAAACCGGAAATGAAGTTCAGCGCGAAGATCAAGCGCAGAGGGATCAATCCCTATGTGATGGTCAGTCGCGCGCGGGCACAGCGGATCAAAGCCGGTTGGAAGAGGCCCATGCCCGTGTTGGTTCAGGTGAATGGCAAACCCGATCCCGCCTGGCCGATCAACATGATGCCGGTGGGCGATGGAAGCTTCATTCTTTATCTGGACGGCAGCGTCCGCACCGCCTCGGGCACCGAGGTGGGCGACACTGTCGACGTATCGATAGTGTTCGACCCGGCCTACAGCAGCGGTCCGCAACATGAGATGCTTCCGGAATTCGCTTCGAGCCTTGGCAAAAACCCTCTGGCCAGCGCGCGATGGGAAAGCCTGCCACCCAGCCTCAAGAAGGAAGTCCTCCGTTATCTTGCGACCCTGAAATCGGACGAAGCAAGACATCGCAATGTCGAGCGGGCGATCCGTGTTCTGGGCGGGGCGAAGGAACGATTCCTGGCGCGAGAGTGGAACTGAACGAGGCGATTCGGAAGAAGCTTCGACCTAGGCCGCCACCGCCTCTTCACTGCGGCTCGCCGCCGCTTCGAGCAGGCGCTTCTCCAGCGACTTGACGCGCGCGGCGCTGTCAATCTTGTCGCCGATCAGGTCGGTCACATAGAAGGTATCGACCGCGCGCTCGCCATAGGTCGCGACATGCGCGCTGTGCACGGTCACCTTCGACTGGAACAGGGCGTAAGCGAGTTGGTTCAGGAGCGCGGGTCGGTCCTGGGCGTTGATCTCGATCACCGTGAAACGGTTCGACGCCTTGTTGTCGACGAAGACGTTGGGGGCGATGCGGAACGCCTCGGCGCGGGTGCGCGGGAGGGCGCGCGCTTCGAGTTTCGGCAGCAATTTGTGGCGGTTGGCGAGCGCGTCCTCGATCGCGCGGGTCAGCCGGCCGATCTGCCCCGCCTCGGCGAAGGGCCGCCCGAGCGGGTCCTGGACGAGGAAATTGTCGAGTGCGAGGCCGTCGCGCGTGGTGTGGATGCGCGCGTCGATGATGTTGCCGCCGGCAAGGTGGATGCCCCCCGCGATGCGATAGAAAAGCCCCGGATGGTCGGCGGCGAGCACCATCACCAGCGTCGCGCCGCGATCCTCGTCGGGAACCGCGGCGATGTGGAGCGGGATGTCGCCCGCCTGTTGCATATGGGTGAGGTTGGCCGCGATCACCTCGACCGGTTCGGCAATCCAGTAGCTTTCGGGAAGGCGCTTCGCGAGTTTGGCGAAAGCCTTGTCGTCGAGGCCGAGCAGCTGCGCGGCGTCTTCCTTCTTGTTGGCGATGCGTTGCTCGCGCCCGCGTTGCTTGTGGCCAAGGCGCAGCACCTCTTCGGCCGCGTCGTAAAGTTCGGTGAGCAATTGCCGCTTCCAGCTGTTCCACACGCCCGGCCCGACGGCGCGGATGTCGACGACGGTGAGCACGAGGAGCAGGCGCAGGCGCTCGGGGCTCTGCACGATTTGCGCGAAGTCCAGGATCGTCTTGAAGTCGGCGAGGTCGCGCTTGAACGCGGTTGCCGACATCAGGAGGTGATAGCGCACCAGCCACGAGACGGTCTCGGTCTCGGCCTCGTTCAGCCCCAGCCGCGGACAGACGCGCAAGGCGAGTTCGGCGCCGAGCACGCTATGGTCGCCGCCGCGTCCCTTGGCGATGTCGTGGAGCAGCACCGCGACATAGACGACGCGCCGCGAATGAATCTGCCCCATGATCGTCGTCGACAGCGGATGGTCGTCCTGAAGCCGGTTCTGTTCGATGTCGGCAAGCAGCCCGATGGCTCGGATCGTGTGCTCGTCGACCGTATAATGGTGGTACATGTCGAACTGCATCTGCGCGACGACGCGGCCGAAATCGGGCACGAAGCGGCCGAACACCCCCGCCTCGTTCATCCAGCGCAGCACCGTTTCGGGGTCGCGCGGACTGGTCAGCACATCGAGGAACAGCGCATTGGCGCGGGCAATGCGGCGCACCCCGCGCGCGTCGATCAGCTTCGCATCGTGGCGCGCCTGCCGCATCGCCTGCGGGTGGATTTCAAGGCCATATTTGTCGGCGAGCGCAAAAATCTCGACGAGGCGCACCGGGTCCGCCTGGAAAAAATCGTCCGACGGCAAGGCGAGTCGGCCGCGGTCGAGAACAAAGCCGCCCAGCCGGCCCGGCCGCCGTCGGATCGTCGGCAGGAAGCGCCGGCCGCGCGCCGCCAACTGGTCGTCAAGATGCGCGAGGAAGGTGCCGGTGACGTCGCCGACGCTTTTGGCGTGGAGGAAATAGAGCTGCATGAAGCGCTCGACCGCGCTCTTGCCCGGACGGTCGGCGAACTTCATCCGCGCCGCGATTTCGCGCTGGAAATCGAAGGTCAGCCGGTCCTCGGCGCGACCCGCCAATGTGTGGAGGTGGCAACGCACGGCGAGGAGGAAATTTTCGGCGCGCTCGAACTGGCGAAGCTCGCGGCCCGACAGCAATCCCGCCTCGACCAGTTCGGGAACGGTGCGGACGCGGTGGATGAACTTGCCGATCCAGAAGAGCGTGTGGAGGTCGCGAAGGCCCCCCTTCCCTTCCTTCACATTGGGTTCGACGACGTAGCGCGAATCGCCCATGCGTTTGTGCCGCTCGTCGCGCTCGGCGAGCTTTTCGGCGACGAAGGCGCGCGCGTTGCCCGCGACAACCTCGGCATCGAAGCGCGACGACGCCTGATCGTAAAGGTCGCGGTCGCCCCAGACGAATCGCCCTTCGAGCAGTGCGGTGCGGATCGTCAGATCCTCCTTCGCGGCGCGCACCATCTCGTCGAGCGAACGCGAACTATGGCCCACCTTCAGCCCCAAATCCCACAACGTATAAAGCTGCGCCTCGATCACCTGTTCGGTCCAGCTCGTCTGCTTGAACGGGGTCAGGAAGCCGATGTCGATGTCGCTGTAGGGCGCCATTTCGCCGCGGCCATAACCGCCGACCGCGATCAGGGTAATGCGTTCGCCCGCCGAGCGGTTGCTTGCCGGATAGAGATGGCCGGTGGTGAAATCATGGCTGAGGCGAACGATCTGGTCGATCAGGAACGCCGTCGCGCTCGCCGCGAGCCGTCCCGACGAAGGATGGTCGAGCAGGCGGCGGTCAATCTCGGTGCGGCCGGCTTCGAGCGCGGCCTTGAGCAGGTCGACCATCGCGCGGCGGCGCTTGCCCGAATCGCTCGTTTCGCTGGCAATCTCGTCGAGCCGCCCTGCCAGCGCGCGGCGGTCGATGATCGCGCGCCGGTTTTCGAGATTGTCGAACAGATCGCTCATCGCTCGTCCGCCAGCAGCGCTTTCAGCCGATACAGCGCTTCGAGGGCTGCTCGCGGAGCGAGTGCGTCGGGGTCGATATCGCCCAGGGCTTCGCGGAGCGCGTCCCTTACCGCCGTCGGCGCTTCGGCAAGGGTGGCGGCGAAGAGCGGCAGGTCGTCGAGCCCCGCGGCAAGCCCGCCGGTCTTTTCGCGTCCGGCTTCGAGCTTGGCGAGCACCGTTTCGGCGCGCTTGACGACGCCCGCGGGGACGCCAGCGAGACGCGCGACCGCGAGGCCGTAGCTGCGGTCGGCAGGCCCTTCGGCGACTTCATGGAGCAGCACCAGATCGCCCTGCCACTCGCGCGCGCGGACGTGATGGAGCGACAGCGCATTCAGCGTTTCGGCGAGGCGCGTCAGCTCGTGATAGTGCGTCGCGAAGAGGCAGCGGCACTTGTTGACCTCGTGCACCGCCTCGACCACCGACCAGGCGAGCGCGAGCCCGTCATAGGTCGAGGTGCCGCGCCCGACCTCGTCGAGGAT
>CAUUIU010000325.1:0-4081 GCA_963545025.1 uncultured Sphingopyxis sp.
TATAAGAGACAGCGTCGACATGGCGGGCAATATCACCAAGCGCCACAGCGCGACGCGGTTGCAATTCGCGCGCTTCGGCGGCGCCTGCCCTTTGTGGATCGTCCACGAAGCCGCTGCCATCCCCGACCGCATCCTTTTCCAGCTGGCCGAGACGCCCGATGGCTTGCGCTATGTGTCGATGGCGAAGGGGCTGGTGAAGCCGTCGGGAAGCTACGCACGCAGCCCGCGCCGCTACGCCGTCGCGCTGGGCTGCGAGGCGCAATATGCCGCCGACTTCGTCTATGCCGACGGGGTCGACGTCGGCGCGCCGCAAGCGGCGACACGGATCGGCCCGTCGTGCCGCATCTGTCCGCGCGACGATTGCGACCAGCGCGCATTTCCGCCGAGCGACCGCCCGATCCTGGTCGACCCCGACCGGCGCGACGTCGTGCCGTACCGGATCGGCTAGCTCTCGATCACCA
This sequence comes from uncultured Sphingopyxis sp., assembly GCA_963545025.1. Lineage (GTDB taxonomy): Bacteria > Pseudomonadota > Alphaproteobacteria > Sphingomonadales > Sphingomonadaceae > Sphingopyxis. The sequence goes on from CAUUIU010000325.1 coordinate 462, forward strand.
GTTCCTCGTCGAGAAAATCGAGGAAGGCGCGGATACGCTCCGCGGCGCGGTCTTCGGGCGCATAGAGCGCGTGGATATCTTCGCCGTCGCCGGGGTTATAGTCGGGCAGCACCTCGACGAGCCGTCCCGCCGCCAGATCCTGCGCGACATGAAAGCGCCCGTGCCGTGCGATCCCGCCGCCGGCGACCGCCATCTGGCGCACTACCTCGCCCGAATTGCCGAAGAAGCTGCCGTGGACGGGGCGCTGCACGATCTTGCCGCCGATGCGGAAGGGCCAGCTATCGACCGAGCGACGGAAGCTGAAGCGCAGGCAGTCGTGCCGAGCCAGATCTTCGGCCGTCTCAGGCGTTCCGCGTCGCGCCAGATAGTCAGGGCTGGCGACCAGCACCATCCCGCTACGCCCCAGCTTCTTCGCACGGAGCCGGGTATCGCGCAGCGGCCCGATACGGATCGCAACGTCGGCGCGCTCCTCGACCAGATCGACGATGGTGTCGGATAGCGCGAGATCGATGGTGACGTCGGGGTAGCACGCGGTAAAGCGTGGTAGGATCGGCAACAAGCCCATCGTGCCGATCGAGGGCGAGGCGTTGATGCGGAGCAACCCGCGCGGCCCTTGTTGCTCCTGTCCCAGCCCGGTCTCGACCGTCGCGATGTCGGCAAGCAATACCGTCATCCTGTCGCGATAGGCTTCGCCATCTGACGTCAGCGCGAGCGATCGGGTCGTCCGGCGCATCAGTGTGACGCCCAGCCGTTGTTCGAGCCGTGCGATACTGCGGCTGACGGCCGAGGGCGAGAGCCGCAGGGCTTTCGCCGCCGACGCGAGACTACCGCCGTTCGCCACTGCCAGAAAGGTTTCGATATCGCCGAACCGGTTGTCCATCGCCATTCCTGATTTTGAATCACTACTGAAATGATGAGGCGCATTCTAATCAACAATCGCTCTCCGCGCTATCTTCGGGTCACCAAATCGCACCTAAAAGGAGACCGTTCATGGACCTCAAACTCAAAGGCAAGACCGCCCTCGTCACCGGATCGACCGCCGGCATCGGCTTCGCAATCGCCAAGCGCCTCGCCGAAGAAGGCGTCGATGTCGTCATCACCGGCCGCAACCAGCAGAAACTGGACGAAGCGGCCGCCGAACTGGCGCAGTCGGGCGCGATCCGCGCCGTCCTCGCCGACCCCGCGACCGCCGAAGGCGCCGAGGCGCTAATCGCGGCGGTTCCCGTGGTGGATATCCTCGTCAACAATCTCGGCATCTACGAAGCCAAGCCCTTCGCCGAGATCAGCGATGCCGACTGGCACAACATCTTCGAGGTGAATGTGGTCAGCGGCGCGCGGCTGTCGCGGCACTATTTCCCCAAGATGCTTGAAAACAACTGGGGTCGCGTGATCTTCATCGCGAGCGAAAGCGGCCTGCTGCCGCCCGCCGAGATGATCCACTACGGCATGACCAAGACCGCGCAGCTGACCATCGCGCGCGGGCTGGCCGAGCAGACCAAGGGCACGGGCGTCACCGTCAACAGCGTGCTGCCGGGGCCGACGCGTTCGGAAGGCATCACCGATTTCATCCGTTCGGTGGTGTCGAACCCCGAAGCGCCCGAAGCCGAACGCGAGAAAACCTTCTTCGAGGAATTGCGCCCGCTGTCGCTGATACGCCGCCTGATCGAAGCCGACGAGATCGGTGCGATGGTGACCTATCTCGCGAGTCCGCTCGCTGCGACCACCAATGGTGCAGCGATCCGGGCCGAGGGCGGGATCGTTCCGACGATCGCCTAGACCTTCACGATCCCGCGCTCGATCAGACTATGCGCCGTCGCAAGGATCGCCTCCTCGGGCAGGCGCATCGTCCAGCCCAAGGTCTGCATCGCATGGCTGCTGTCGCCCCCGCGGACGTTGCCCAGTTCGGCGACAAGCTGCTTGAGTTCGGGCCGAACCAGCGCGAACTGCTTGAGCAGCCAGTCGGGCATCTTCCGCGAGGGCACTTTCTTCGCCTTGTCGCCGAGGTTCGCGGTCAGGATGTTCGCAACATCGATCATCTTCAGAAACGGCCCCGAGCAGACATAGCGCTCGTCGCGAATGCCCGGAGCGGTCAGCGCACGATAATGCAGGTCGGCGACGTCGCGCACGTCGATGATGCCGAAACCGATGTCGGGGCACATCGGCACCTTGCCCTCGAGCAGCTGCTTCACCAGCTCGATCGAGGTCGAGAGGTCATCCGATAGCAGCGGCCCGAACACCGCGGCGGGATTGACCGAGGCGAACTCCATGTCGTCGCCCTCGGCCTTCACCCAGTCGCGCGCGGCGCGTTCGGCGACGGTTTTCGAGCGCGGATAGGGCATGACGGCCGGGTTATCGAGATTGGTCCAGTCGGCTTCATTATAGATGCCTTTGCCCTGGTCATGGCCATAGGCGATCGCGGCCATCGAGGAGGTCAGAACGAAGCGCTTCACGCCCGCCGCCCGCGCGAAACGCAGCGCGCGCAAGGCGCCCTCGCGCGCTGGGACGATCAGCTCGTCCGCATGTTTGGGCACTCCGAGCGGAAAGGGTGACGCGACATGGGCGACGTGGGTGCATCCCGCGATCGCTTCAGCCCAGCCGCTGTCATGTTCGAGGTCGGCGGCGAAGAATTTCAGCCGGTCATTGTCGACGCTCAGCCACCCGCGCACTTCCGGCTCGCGCTTCAGGCTGCGCACCGTCGTGTGCACCGTCCAGCCATTTTCGATCAACTGCCGGATCAGGAAGCCCGCGATATAGCCGCTGCCCCCGGTGACCAATGCCGTGCCCGCCATGCGACCCTCCTCGCTCCTTGAGCGCGCAAGGTAGCAGGATTATTTGAGCAGCACGAGTTCCTCGGCCATGCTCGGATGCAGCGCGACGGTCGCGTCGAAATCGGCCTTGGTCAGCCCGGCCTTCACCGCGATCGCCGCGGCTTGCAGGATTTCCGGCGCATCGGGTCCGATCATGTGCAGCCCTACGACCTGATCGGTCGCGGCATTGACGATCATCTTGTAAAGCGCACGCTCGTTGCGCCCGGCGAGGACATTCTTCATTGCACGGAAATCGCTCGTATAGACACGGATCGAACCCAGCTTGTTTCGCGCCTCGGCCTCGGTCATCCCGACCGCGCCGATCGGCGGGTGACAGAACACCGCGCTCGGCACATTGCTATAGTCGACCACTGTCGGCTTGTTGCCATAGAAGGTGTCGGCAAAGGCATGGCCCTCGCGTATCGCGACCGGGGTCAGCTGGATGCGGTTGGTCACGTCGCCCACGGCGAAGATGCTCGGCACTGACGACTGGTTACGCTCGTCGACCTTGATCGCGCCATCCTTGTCGAGGTCGACCCCGACCTCGTCCAGTCCGATGCCCTTCGTGTTCGGGACGCGGCCGGCAGCAACGAGCACCGCATCGGCCTGGATCGGATCGGTGTTTTCGAGATGGACGGTCAGCGAACCGTCTTCATTCTTCTCGATCGACTTGAACGGCGCGTTGAAGCGGAATTCGATGCCCTTGGTCATCGAAATCTGGAGCAGCCGGTCGCGGATCTGCTCGTCATAGCCGCGCAGGATCGTGTCGCCACGGTTGACGATCGTCACCTTGCTGCCGAATTCGTTGAAGAT
>CAUUIU010000326.1:0-4076 GCA_963545025.1 uncultured Sphingopyxis sp.
GATCGCTCAGTGTCTCGTGGGCTCGGAGATGTGTATAAGAGACAGGGGCCGACGATCCGAAGGGCGGCGCGGTCGTCCACGGTCCGCGCACTTTCGCGCAGCCGACGATCCACCATCGCCCCGAAATCTATGACGGCATCGGCGCGGTCGAGGCGGCGGGGCTGCTCCGGGATTTCTTCGCCGCGCGGCGCTAGCCGAGCATCTGCTCCACCCACTCGGGCACCAGCGCGGTCGCCGGCCCCTGCCGCGCTTCGTCGAACCAATAGCTGCCCTGGCTCGGCTCCATATTGAGCTCCAGCGTCCGCGCCCCGGCCGCGCGCGCCTCGCGCACGAAGCCCGCGGCGGGGTAGACCGCGCCCGATGTGCCGATCGACACGAACAGGTCGGCGCGATTGATAGCGCAATAGATATCCTCCATCCGGTACGGCATCTCGCCGAACCAGACGACGTCGGGGCGCAGGTGCCCCGCGACCCCGCATGCGGGACACGCCGGCCGGTCGATAAGCGGCCCGGTCCACGGGCTGCGCGCGTCGCATCCTGTGCACCAGACGGTCAGATGCTCGCCATGCATATGGATCAGCCGCTTCGCCCCCGCGCGTTCGTGCAGGTCGTCGACATTCTGGGTGACGATCAACAGTTCGCCCGGCCATTCGGCGTCGAGCCGCGCCAGCGCATGGTGCGCCGCGTTGGGCGCCTTGGTCTGGATCGCCGCGCGCCGCATGTCGTAAAAGCGCAGGACAAGGTCGGGATTGCGTGCGAAAGCCTCGGGCGTCGCGACATCCTCGACGCGGTGCTGCTCCCATAATCCACCCGCGTCGCGAAAGGTGTCGATGCCGCTTTCGGCCGAAACGCCGGCGCCGGTCAGGATGACGATATTCTGGATCGGGGACATGCTATCTTTCTTCGTCACCCGAACTTGATTCGGGGTCCATTCTCGCTACGCGGATGGCGAGTGGATGCTGAATCGAGTTCAGCATGACGGGGGCAGGAAAGGCAAGCCATGACCAGCATCGGCATTATCGGCAGCGAAGGGCGAATGGGCCTCGCGCTCGCTGCGGCGATTTCCGAAGCCGGGCAGCGTAGCTGCGGTGTCGACAAGGGCGGCAATGTCATCCGGCTCGCATCGGATGCCGACGTGCTCGTCGATTTCTCCTCGCCCGCCGCACTCGAAGGAACGCTCGACGCCTGTGTCGCGGCCAAGACGCCGATCGTCATCGGCACCACGGGGCTCGAGGAGCGCCACCATTGGCTGATCGATGATGCGGCCAAGGATATCGCGGTGCTTCAGACCGGCAACACCTCGCTCGGCGTCACCCTGCTCGCGCATCTGGTGCGCGAAGCGGCGGCACGGCTGGACCCCGAATATGATATCGAAGTGGTCGAAATGCACCATCGCATGAAGGTCGATGCACCGAGCGGCACCGCGCTGTTGCTTGGGCAGGCGGCGGCCGACGGGCGCCACATCGACCTCGCCAAATGTTCCGAACGCGGTCGCGACGGCCTCACCGGTGCGCGCGGCCATGGCAAGATCGGCTTTGCGTCCTTGCGCGGCGGCACCGTTGCCGGCGACCATGACGTGATCTTCGCGGGGCCCGAGGAAATGATCACCCTCTCGCATCGGGCCGAAAACCGCATGATCTTTGCGCGCGGCGCGGTGCGCGCAGCGCTGTGGCTGGTTCATCAAAAGCCCGGCCGCTACACGATGCCGCAGGTACTGGGGCTGTCCTGAGCCCATGAAGAAGGCCGATATCTTCGAATTCTACCGCCGTCTCGCCGAACTCAACCCGAGTCCGGAGACCGAGCTCGCGTTCGGCAACACCTATCAGCTGCTCGTTGCCGTCGTGCTCTCGGCGCAGGCGACCGATGTCGGGGTGAACAAGGCGACGCGGCGGCTGTTCCAGGAGGTGACGACGCCGCAGCAAATGGTCGACCTTGGCGAGGACGGCCTCAAGCAGCACATCAAGACGATAGGGCTGTTCAACGGCAAGGCGAAGAATGTCATCGCACTTTCCGAAATCCTCGTCCGCGATTTCGGCGGCGAGGTGCCCGCCGACCGCGATACGCTCGTCGAGCTGCCCGGCGTCGGGCGCAAGACCGCCAATGTCGTGATGAACTGCGCTTTCGGAGCCGAAACCTTTGCGGTCGATACGCACATCTTCCGCGTCGGCAATCGCACCGGGCTGGCGCCGGGGAAAACGGTGCTGGCAGTTGAAAAGGCGCTGGAAAAAGGCACTCCCGCACCGTTCCGGGTGGGCGCACACCACTGGCTGATCCTCCACGGCCGCTACATCTGCAAGGCCCGCACGCCTGAATGCTGGCGCTGTCCGGTGGAGGACCTCTGCCGCTACAAGCCCAAGACGCCCGCGCCGAAGGGCCGGGGACGCGCCGAAGCCGTCCCCGGCTGACCGTCAGGCGCCGAAAGCGCCGTCGATGGTGTGCATCGCGCCGGTGACGAAGCCCGCTTCGGGGCCCGCCAGCCAGGCGACCATGCCCGCCACCTCTTCGGGGCGCCCATGACGCTTGATCGCCATGAAGCTGTGCATCAGCTCGCGCATCGGGCCATCCTCCGGATTGGCATCGGTATCGACCGGGCCCGGCTGCACGATATTGATCGTGATGCCGCGCGGTCCGAAATCGCGCGCCAACCCGCGTGCCATGCCCTGCAGCGCTGACTTGCTCAGCGCATAGGACGCCATGCCGGGGACGGGCATCCGGTCGCCGTTCACCGACCCGATCACGATGATGCGGCCGCCATCGGGCATCTGCCGCGCCGCTTCGACCGACGCATGATAGGGTGCGGTGACGTTGACGCGGATCAGCCGGTCGACCTCGTCGGGGTCGATGTCCAGCGCGTCGCCGAACAAGGCAAAGCCCGCGTTGACAACCAATATGTCGAGCGGCCCGCTGTCGCGAATCCGCGCGATCACTGCGTCGCGGTCGCCGCTGTCGGTGGGTGCGGCAGTGGTGCCCGTCTCGGTCGCCAGCTGCTCGGCGGCGTCGCGCGAGCCGTTGTAGGTGAAGACGACCTGCGCGCCATCGGACGCGAAGCGACGCACGATCGCCGCGCCGATCCCGCGGCTGCCGCCGAGAACCAGAACGGATTTTCCTTGAAAGTCCGACATTGGGAGACTCCTTGCTTATTAATGTAGGGCGCACTACATAAAACCGGACAAGCCATCGTCAAGGTATTTTGTAATAGTGACTACAAATAAAGCCCGCTCGCGTGGTCGGCCGCGCCGCTTCGATCCCGACGCCGCGGTCGCAACCGCGCAGCAGCTCTTTCACGAACGCGGCTATGACGCGGTCAGCGTCTCCGACGTCACCGACGCGCTCGGCATCAATCCGCCCAGCTTCTATGCCGCCTTCGGCAGCAAAGCTGGCCTCTATTCGCGCGTGCTCGATCACTGGACCGACACCGCGGCCATCCCGCTCGCCGACATTCTGCGTGCCGACGTGCCCGTCGCCGCCGCCCTTGCGGCGATGTTGGAGGAGGCTGCACGCCGCTATGCCGGCGATCCGGCGGCGGGCGGCTGCCTCGTCCTCGAAGGCACGCGCTGCAACGACGAGGGCGCGCGCGAAGCGGCGCGCGTGCTCAACCTCGGTGCGGAAATATTCATCCACGGCTATATCGCGGCGCGTCATCCGGACGTAGCCAATGAAGTGACCGATTTCGTCGCCACGACGATGTCCGGGCTATCGGCCAAGGCGCGGAACGGGCACGACTTGCCCCGCCTCCTCGCCACCGCCCGTCTTGCCGGCGGCGTGCTCGCGCAGACGCTGCCTGCCTGATCGCTGCCTGCCGGAAGCCCTCTTGCGAACGCGGGCGGACGCGGCATAACCCGTTGCTATGCGTAACCTTACCGCCCCGCTCGCCCTCGCCGCTGCCCTGCTTGCCGCCGCGCCCGTCCACGCCAAACCCGCCGATACCGAGACGGCGAAAAAGATACTGAAGGACAGCATTGCGATCCCGACTGTCGAGGGCCGCGGCAAGGTGCCTCAACTGGCCGCTTATTATGCCGGCGTGCTCAAGGCGGCGGGCTATTCGGACAGCGATATCGAAATCACGCCGATGGGCG
>CAUUIU010000327.1:0-4069 GCA_963545025.1 uncultured Sphingopyxis sp.
GCCCAGCATGTCCATGAACCAGAAGGACGGGATCGCCGACAGCGGGATGGCGAGCGCCGAAATCAGCGTCGCACGCCAGTCGCGCAGGAACAGGAAGACGACAACCACCGCGAGCACCGCGCCCTCGATCATCGCGAGCATCGAGCTCGAATATTGTTCCTTGGTATATTCGGTGCGGGTGAAGAGGATCTTGAAATTGACCTTGGGATTGTTCTTCTTGATCTCTTCCAGCTTCTTCATCGTCTCGTCATGGACGCTGACGTCGGAAGCGCCCTTCGCCTTTTCGATCGAGAAGCTCAGCACCTGGCGCCCGCTGATCTTCGCCAGATTGCGTTGCTCGGCATAACCGTCGGTCACGGTGGCGACATCGCTCAGCCGGATCGTGCGGCCATTGCCCAGCGACAATTGATAATCGCCGAGCTGGTTGGCCGACCCGGCGTTGCCGAGCACGCGGACCGCCTGTTCAGAACCGGCGATTTCGGTGCGGCCACCCGCCGCGTTGACGTTGATCTGGCGGAGCTGCTGGTTGATCTGGCTGGCTGTCACGCCATAGCTTTGCATGCGCGCGGGATCGAGAATGACGCGAATTTCGCGATCGACACCCCCCGAACGGCGCACCTGGCTCATGCCCGGAATCGACAGCAATTCCTTTGCGACGGTGTTGTCGACGAACCACGACAGCTGTTCGAGCGTCATGTCGGTCGCCTCGACCGCGAAATAGGTGATCGGGCCGCCCGCGATATCGACGCGCATGACCTGCGGTTCGAGAATGCCGTCGGGCAGATCGCTGCGGATCTGCTGCACCGCCTGGTTGACGTCGTTATAAGCGCGGTCGATCGGGGTGCCGATAGCGAACTGGACGAAGGTCCGGCTGTTACCCTCGCCGACATAGGACGACATTTCGTCGACGCCGCTGACACCGCGTACCGCCGCCTCGACGCGCTGCGTCACCTGTGTCTCCAGCTCGGTCGGCGCCGCGCCGGGCTGCGCGACGATGACCTGCACCGCCGGGAATTCGATGTCCGGATTGTCGTTGACGTCCATGCGGTTGAAGCTGACCAGGCCGGCGAGCAACAACAGCACAAACAGCACGATCGGGGGGACCGGGTTGCGAATGCTCCAAGCCGAGATATTGCGGAAATTCATTGCTTATCAGCCTCTCTGGCAACAGCTGCCCGGGATTAATTCGCCGTCTTTTGCAGGATGGGCTTGACCGTGTCGCCGACGTTCAGGAACGAACCGGCGAGCACGACGACGCGCTCGTTGCCCGAAAGGCCCGATGCGATCGCGACGCCGGCGTCCGATACCGACCCGACCTTCACTGCGCGTCGCTCGACCTTGTTGTCCTTGCCGACGACCAGCACGAAGCTGCCTTCAGGCCCGCTCTGCACCGCGCTTTCCGGAAGCAGCGGCGCTTCGGCCGAACCCGCGACAAGCTGCGCATCGGCGAAACCGCCAGGCCGCAGCGCCGCACTATAGGGTACGGCAATTCGCACCATTCCTTGCCGGGTCTCCGGATTGATCACAGGCGATTTCTGCCAAACCTGCCCTGCGATACCCTGCGCCGCGCCAACCGGCGTCACCGTTGCCCGCGTACCGACCTGGATGCGCGCAAGATCGGCTTCGGCGAGCTGCGCCATCATTTCCATCTCGCCACCGCGCGCCATGCGGAACAGGATGCCGCTGCCCGCCCCCACAATCTGGCCGGTCTCAACCTGCCGCGTCAGCACCAGCCCCGCTGCGGGGGCGACGATGTTGAGCCGGTTGTTGCGCGCGGTCGCCTCGGCATATTGCGCCTGTGCAACGCGGACGCGCGCATCGGCGGCATCGCGGGTCGCACGTTTGCGATCCATGTCAGCTTTGGAAATAAAGCCGCGCGAAACCAGCGTTTCGGCACGGGCGAGTTCGGCCTGCGCGAGGTTGGCATCGGCCTGCGCGACGCGAATTTGCGCTGCGAGACTGGCGGCCTGCTGGCTCTGAACCGATCGATCGATGACGGCCAGCGTCTGTCCCGCGCCGACCCATTGACCCGGTTCGACAAGCACGCGAACGACCTGACCGCCCTCTCCGGCAACGCCGACGGGCATTTCGCGCCGTGCTGCGATCGTGCCGTTGGCCGAAACCTGCGCCTGTACGGACTGGCGACCGGGGATCACGACCGTGATGTTCGGGATGCTTTCGCCGCCCGCCGCGCCCGAGGCACCGCCGGCAGCCGTCGTCGCACCATCGCTCTTGCCGGCTGAGAAGGCGTACCATGTCGCCGCGAGCGCGAGCGCGATCAGCACCAGCGCGATGATCAGCCGCGTCCGCTTGCGCCGGTTGTCCGCATCTTCGTAAAAGCTTTGCGTCCCCGCCAGACTGTCCATCGAATCCACTTTCCGCTCGTAGTTCACGCCCAAACCCCTTGTCGGCCGCCGTCAGCGGCTGGCTCGGCGCCATCCGATGACGGCCGATGCCGGCCCGCATTGCGGGGCGATATCCTCGAAGGTGTATTACCTAATTAAATCACCACTTGCAAGGGGGTGAAACAACCGGATCGGCCCGCGATCCACCGACGGACTGCTTAGGCGAATTCGTCTGTACTTTCCAGTAGTTGCGCGCGCAAAAAGGGCGGCGCGCTGGTCGGCGGCCGCCCTTTGGCGCCGGGCCTGACGGCCCGGCAATCAACCGGTTGCGATCAGCGAACGCGCCCGCGCCGCACCAGGTTGACGATGGCAAGCAGGATAACGGCACCAATGAATGCGGTCAGCAACGTCATCGGATCGAATGCGTCGCCACGCAAATGGCCGCCGCCAAGGAAGCTACCGAACAGGAAGCGGCCGAGGATCGACCCGAGACAACCGACGATGATATTCAGGAAAATGCCCTGCTGCGCATCGGTGCGCATCACGATGCTGGCGAGCCAGCCGATGATGCCGCCCATGATAATTGCGATAATCCAAGTCATATGATGACCCCCTACGATCATTGTGGCCGCCTGACGTTGCAGGCATTACAGTGGTAACTCAAATATTTGAAATCGCCTAGCGGAATGGCGACGAGGGCAACTCACCCGCGCCGCCATGCCGTTCAGCGGACGCTGCCGCGCCGGAAGAGGTTGATCAGTCCCAGAAGGACGACCGCACCGATAAAGGCCCAGAGCAGGCCGATCGGACTGAAGGTGTCGAGGCTGGCACCCATGCCGAAGAAGCTGCCCAGGAAATTGCCGAGGAACGCCCCGACGATCCCGACGACGACGTTGAGGATAAGCCCCTGCTGCGCGTCGGTGCGCATCACGATACTCGCCAGCCAGCCGATGATGCCGCCGACGATCAAGGTAATAATCAGACCCATGGAATGTCCTTCCCGAACCCGCCGGACCGATGTCGATCGGCCGGCGCTCGTCCGAACGCCCGAGCGCGTCCCGACATCGTTTCACCGATGAGCCTGAAATGCGGAGGGGAAGCAAAAGGTTCCCGGCGCGCGCCGGAGCGCGCCGCCGGGAAAGGTGGATCAGTTCCGGTCGGGGAACTGTTCCGGGTCGCAAGGCAAGGGTTAGCCGGTCGGTGCCGACGGGTGTGTGACGGACGTCACAGGTCCCGAAAAAATTCGGAAGGGCCGGGGCGAAAGGATCGGGAGGCCGACAAGTCGCGGCAGCGCTGCGCCGACTGAGCACGCGAAATGGGGGCCGACATCGCTGCCAACCCCCACTATCCGGCTTTGCCCCACGCACTCCGCTTCACTTCATCCCGGTCCGCTTCTCTTGCGATCAGCGGCCCGCAAAACGATGCGTTGCGGCGCACGCCGGAACAATCCGGCGACGGTTTGGTCGGCCCCCTTTCGGGGGCCGGCCGCACCTGGAAAACCCTTCATCATCTTATCCGGGCGTCTGCCGAAGCTTCTGCCTTTCTCAAGCGATGGACTGCTTTCCTGTACCCGATCGGGTTCGCATCAACTCGTGGGAATCGCTGCGTTCCGTGACCAGGCTATCGGTAGTTTCCTCGTCAATCCGGTCCGTTCTCTTCCGGCTAGTCTTGCAACTACCCTGTCTCTTATACACATCTGACGCTGCCGACGAAGCTAGAAGTGT
>CAUUIU010000328.1:0-4065 GCA_963545025.1 uncultured Sphingopyxis sp.
CCCCAACGATAGTAACCTAGGGAGGCCGGGTGGGGGAGCGGGCCGGTGCCGCCCTGTTTCGGCGCAGCCGAAACAGACCTAAACCGTCCCCGTCACCGTCAGCTGGAAATAGCGGCCGAACCCGCGCCGCCGGCTTTCGCTGAACGCGATCGGCCCGCCGCGCCGGTCGACGAAGACGGTGCGGTCGAACCCGTCCTTCATCGTCGCAAGGTTGCGGTACGACAGCTTCACCGTGAAGCCCGCGACATTCTTGTGCTCGACAAAGGCGGTGACAAACGGTCCGATCGTATATTCCTTCTCGATCGTGTCGAGCCGCAGGCCCGGCGCATAACGTTCGTCGAAATACCCCGCCCCCCAAGCGAGGTTTGTTCCCGCGACGTCGTGGCGCAAGCTCAGGTCGACGGCATAATCCTGCCCGAAACTCTGGTCGCGCCACAGCCCGGTGAGCGGATCGCGCACGCGATTGCGGCGCCAGGTCAGGTCGCCGTTGATCCGCGCGCCCTTCCACCCGATCGGGTCGAGCAGGAGCGTCGCTTTCGAACTGACGCGATAGAGGTGCGCGGGCGGCAGGTTGCCGCGCCCTTCGGTGGTCTGCGACAGCGGAATCTGGTCGACCAGGTCCTGGGCATAGGCATAGGCGAAGGCGACCGACGCATTGCCCCAGCGCCCCATGTCCTGCACGAACTCCAGCTCGCTGCGATTGACCACCGGCGGGACGAGCAGGCCGTTGCCGGTATTGCCCTGGTTGTTCGCTACGTCGACCGAGCTGGCGAAATCATAGAAGTTGAGCTGGTCGATGCGCCGCTGGACGAACCAGTTGATCGTCGTCTTCGATCCGACCTTCCACGCGAAAGCCAGCTTGCCCTTCGGCCGGACGAAGCTGCGCGACAGCCCGCCGGGGCCCGACGAGGTCAGCTCGCTATATTCGGCACCGAGGTTCAATTGCGCGGTCAGGTTGGATGCCAGCGCGCGGCCCCAGGTCAGCGACGCCTCGCCGCGTTTCTCCTCGACCTTGGTCCTCTCACCGCCAAAGACGACGGGAAGGAACGCGCCGCCCGGCTGCAGTACCGCGAGCTCGGCATCGACGTCGAGCGTGTTGTACGCGCCCTCCAGCGCGATCTGCCAGTCGGTGCCGCCCGCGGTGCGCCAGCTATATTCGCCGCGCAGGATCGACTCGCTCTCGTCGGCGCTCTGCTTGAAGCGGTCGCCGCTCCGTTCTCCGACCGCGCGGTCGACGACAAAGCTGCTCACCGTCGGGCTATGCTCGAACCGGTAGAGGGTGATCAGCTTGAGCCGCCCCTTGCCCAGCCCCAGCTCATAATCGCCGCCGACATCGAAATTATGCTCATCTTCCTTGAAGCGGAACGTCTCGGTCACCAACCCGGCGACCGGCCGGGTCGACACGCTGTCGACCGCTTGGGTCAGATACTGGATCTGCCCGCCGGCGTTGAAATTCCATTTGTTGCCGTTCGCGGTGGTGCGCGACAGCGCCGCCGATAGCCGCGGCCGGTCGCCGTTATAGGCGCCGAATTCGTCGCGCGTGAACAGCAGCACGCCATTGCCGTCGAACACGCGCTCGGGACCCCAATGGCCTTGCCGGCTCGCTTCGTTCTTGAGGCTCAGCGTCAGGTTGGTGCCGCCGATCTTGCCCGTCGTCGAAATTTCGCCGTTGAGCCAATTATTCTCGATCCGCGGGCGCCATTCGGGCTGCCAGCGCAGCGTGGTCTTGAACCCGCCGCCGCCCGCGGCGCTTCCCGCGATCAGCACGACATTGGCGACCTGCCCCGTCAGCCCCGGGACGTTGAGGCTCGCGCCGTCGACGATGTCGATATAGGCGACCTGCGTCGCGGTGATCCGCGACAGCGCAGTGCGTGCGTCGGTCGATTTGTTGGCGACCCGCTCACCGTTGATCAGCACATTCTGCGTCGCCTGCCCCAGCCCGCGGTCGCCGCCGTTGGTGCCGGTGACGATCAGGAAGCCCGGCACCTTCTCGACCATGTCGAGCGCGGTGCGCGGCGCGAAGCGCGCGAAATCGGCGGCGCCATAGCGCTCGGCGCCATTGGTCGAGGTCGCAATCGCCGGTGGCGCGTCGCCGCTGACCTCCTGCGCCATTGCCGGCGAAACCGCCAGCGCGGCCATCGCGCACAGCGACGCATTCCAGGCAAACGCCCGCATAAACCCTCCCGGAAAATCGATCGGCGAACGGATTCGCCTCCGCGCCCGCTTAGGTGACAATGATCGGGAATTGATGCCCGGGATCGACCAACGGCCAGCGCCGGTCGACTGGCGGCGTCAGTCGCGCAGCAGCTCGTTGATCCCGGTCTTTGCGCGCGTCTTCGCATCGACGCGCTTGACGATCACGGCGCAATAGAGCGACGGCCCCGGCGTCCCGTCGGGCAACGGCTTGCCCGGAAGCGATCCCGGTACGACAACCGAGTAAGCCGGAACCTCTCCCATGAACACCTCGCCCGTCGCACGGTCGATGATCTTGGTCGATGCGCCGAGGTAGACGCCCATCGACAGCACCGCGCCCTCGCGCACGATCACGCCCTCGGCAACCTCGGCGCGCGCGCCGATGAAAGCGCCGTCCTCGATCACCACGGGGCCCGCCTGCAACGGTTCGAGCACGCCGCCGATCCCCGCGCCGCCCGACAGATGGACGTTCGCCCCGATCTGCGCGCAGCTGCCGACGGTGGCCCAGGCGTCGACCATCGACCCCTCGCCGACATAGGCGCCGATATTGACGAAGCTCGGCATCAGCACCGCGCCTTTGCTGATATAGGCGCCGCGGCGAACGATCGAACCCGGGACGGCGCGGAAACCCGCGTCGCGGAAACGGTTCTCGCCCCAGCCGGCGAATTTCGACGGCACCTTGTCCCACCAGGTCGCGCCGCCGGCGCCACCGTCGATGATCTCCATGTCGTTCAGGCGGAACGACAGCAGCACCGCCTTTTTCAGCCACTGGTTGACCTGCCACGTGCCGCCGGAATCGCGTTCGGCGACGCGGTAGCTGCCGTCGTCGAGCCCGGCGAGCGCGGTCTCGACCGCCTCGCGCACAGCCCCCTGCGTCGTCAGCCCCAGCGTGTCGCGCGCATCCCAGGCTGCTTCGATCGTGGCTTGCAGGTCGGTGGTCATGAAATTCCCCAGGGTAAAGGCAGATTGTCGAGCCAGTCGGCGATGTCGGTCGCGTGGAAATCGACATGCTCCGGCAGGTGGTCGCGATGGCCGCTTTCGCTGCCATTGTCCAGCCAGACGGTCGTCATGCCGAGGGCTTTTGCGGGCGTCAGATTGCGCGCCATATCCTCGACGAAGACGCTCTTGGCCGGATCGATGCCGAGGTGCGAAACCATCGCGGCATAGGCCGCCGGATCGGGCTTGGGCGTATAGCGGGTGATGCGAATGTCGCAGATGCCGTCAAACAGGTCAGCGATCCCGCGCGCACCCAGCACACGCGCCGCATAATCGGCATCGGCGTTGGTAAAGATCAGCTTGCGTCCCGGCAGCCGTTCGAGCCCGGCGCGCAACCGCGCATCGACGCTCAGCCGGTCGAGCGCGATGTCATGGACGTCGACCAGAAAATCCTCGGGGTCCACGCCGTGGTGGCGCATCAGCCCTGCCATCGTCGTGCCATGGTCGTGAAAATATTGCTTCTGCACGCGCCGCGCCTCGACCGCATCGACATTCAGCAGCCGCATGATGAACGCGCCCATGCGTTCGTCGATCAGGTCGAACAGCTTCGCCGACGGGGCGTAGAGCGTGTTGTCGAGATCGAAGATCCAGCTGTCGATATGGTCGAGCGATGCGGGCATGGCGCGGCGCATAAAGGCTGGGGTGCACGGGGGCAAGCAGAGGAGAAAAGATCCTCCCTGTGCCGAAGGCATGGGGCGGACAAGGAACCTGAAGTTAACCGCATGATGCTACCTTCGCCTCTTCCGCTACGCTAAGCTGCGGAGACCAGGCAAAGGGGAACGGCGATGGCCGACGCGACGCGACGCAGCAGCATCCGGCGGATGACTGGGCGGCCTTTGCCTCTTTTGCTCGGCATCGCCGCGGGGGGGGGGGGGG
>CAUUIU010000329.1:0-4065 GCA_963545025.1 uncultured Sphingopyxis sp.
GAGGATGTCGTTCTGGATGGTCCCGTCGAGCAGCTTGCGCTCGACCCCCTGCTCCTCGCCCGCGACGATGAAGAAGGCGAGGATGGGGATCACCGCGCCGTTCATTGTCATCGACACCGACATCTGGTCGAGCGGAATGCCGTCGAACAGGATCTTCATATCCTCGACGCTGTCGATCGCGACCCCGGCTTTGCCGACGTCGCCGACGACGCGCGGATGGTCGCTGTCATAGCCGCGGTGCGTCGCAAGGTCGAAGGCGACCGACAGGCCTTTCTGCCCCGCCGCGAGGTTGCGGCGATAGAAGGCATTCGACTCCTCGGCGGTAGAAAAGCCCGCATATTGCCGGATCGTCCACGGCCGCCCCGCATACATCGACGCGCGCACGCCGCGGGTGAAGGGCGCAAAGCCGGGAAGGCCGGGGTTGGTCTGCACGTCCTCGGCCGTATAGAGCGGCTTGACGTCGATCCCCTCGGGCGTCGCCCAGGTGAGGTCCTTGCCCTTCACTTCCTTGTCGGCGGCGGCGGCCCATTGGTCGATGGTCGGCTTGTCGGTCATATGCAGTCTCTACGTTGTGATCCCCGGCGAAAGCCGGGGCCTCGTGCAGTCATGGGCCCCGGCTTTCGCCGGGGTACACAAATCAATGTTCGCCCTTCGGCGTCTCCATAATCTCGGTCAGCACCCCGCCCATATCCTTGGGGTGCAGGAAGAAAATCAGCGTCCCATGCGCCCCGATGCGCGGCTCACCGAGCACCCGCTTGCCCATCGCCTCGAACTCCGCCTTCGCAGCGTGGATGTCGGGAACTTCATAGCAAAGATGATGCTGCCCGCCCGCGGGGTTCTTTTGCAGGAAACCGGCGATCGATTCATTGCCCGGCAGTGGTTCGATCAACTCGATCTGTGTGCCGTTGAGGCCCGTATCGGTCGGCGTATCGACGAAGCAGACCTTCACCCCCTGCTCGGGCAGATCGAACGGCTCATGGATCTGCGTCGCGCCCATCACGTCGCGGTAAAAGACGATGCTGTCGGCGATCGACGGCGTCGCGACGCCGATGTGATTGAGACGGCCTAGTGCCATTAGCTTGATACTCCAAATCAGATGAGCATGATTACCGAAAAGCAATCCAACTCCTAATACACCACCGGAGGATCTCCATTCTGGACCCACCGGCCTTCCCGACCGCAAAACCTGGCGACCATGTTCGGGAGCGTTCCGCGTTGAAACTCGGAGCGAAATCTGAGCGTTCGACAATTCGCCAAATCGCTCTTTTCCTCATTGAAGCCGGCAACCTCGAATTGCCTAATCATCGCGTCATCGGAAGCACCCGCATCGGAAAGCAACCGATTAAGCTGATAAAATTTTTCATGCCGTGGAAGTTTTGAATAAATAATCCGAGCAGCATCATTGAGCGGAGCCACATTGTTCGCCGCCTCCCAGCAGCCCGACAATAGGAACAGCATGAGAAATATAGAGATTATTTTAAAGCGGAATATTGTCATGCTTCTTCCACGGGTTCTCGAGCTGCTTGTTCCGCAGTTTGCGTAGGCCCAGCGCGATCCGCTTGCGCGTGTTGTGCGGATGGATCACCTCGTCGATATAACCCCGTGACGCCGCGACGAACGGATTGGCAAAGCGGTCCTCATATTCCTTGGTGCGCTGCGCGATCTTTTCGGGGTCGCCGATGTCGCTGCGGAAGATGATCTCGACCGCGCCCTTCGCGCCCATCACTGCGATTTCGGCGGTCGGCCAGGCATAGTTCAAATCGCCGCGCAGATGCTTCGACGCCATAACATCGTATGCGCCGCCATAGGCTTTGCGCGTGATGACCGTGATCTTGGGCACCGTCGCTTCGGCATAGGCGAAGAGCAGCTTCGCGCCATGTTTGATGATGCCATTATATTCCTGCGCGGTGCCGGGCAGGAAGCCGGGGACGTCGACGAAGGTGATGATCGGGATTTCGAACGCGTCACAGAAGCGGACGAAGCGCGCCGCCTTCTTCGACGAATTGATGTCGAGCACGCCCGCGAGCACCAGCGGCTGGTTCGCGACGATGCCGATCGTGCGCCCCTCGATGCGCCCGAAGCCGCAGAGGATGTTGCCCGCATGCGCCGGCTGCACCTCAAAGAAATCGCCCTCGTCGACGGTCTTCCGGATCAGCTCGTGCATGTCGTACGGCTGGTTCGCATTGGGCGGGATCAGCGTGTCGAGGCTCGGCTCGGCGCGGTCAAAGGGGTCGCTCGTCGGGCGCACCGGAACGCCGCTGCGGTTATTCTCGGGCAGGTAATCGAAGAAATCGCGCGTCGCGAGCAGCGCCTCGATATCATTCTCGAACGCGATGTCGGCGACCGAGCTTTTGGTCGTGTGGGTGATCGCACCGCCGAGTTCTTCCTGCGTCACCACCTCGTTCGTCACCGTCTTGACCACATCGGGGCCGGTCACGAACATATAGCTGCTGTCCTTCACCATGAAGATGAAGTCGGTCATCGCCGGGCTGTAAACCGCGCCGCCCGCGCACGGCCCCATGATCAGGCTGATCTGCGGCACGACGCCCGATGCCAGCACGTTGCGCTGGAATACCTCGGCATAGCCGCCGAGCGACGCGACACCTTCCTGGATCCGCGCGCCGCCGCTGTCGTTCAGGCCGATGACCGGCGCGCCGACCTTCATCGCATTGTCCATGACCTTCATGATCTTCTCGGCGTGCCGTTCCGACAGCGAGCCACCAAAGACGGTGAAATCCTGACTAAAGACATACACAAGGCGGCCGTTGATCGTGCCGCTGCCGGTGACAACGCCGTCACCGGGAACGACCTGGTCCTGCATCCCGAAATCGGTGCAATTATGCTCGACATAGGTGTCGAGCTCTTCGAACGAACCCTCGTCGAGCAGCACATCCAGCCGTTCGCGCGCCGTCAGCTTACCCTTGGCATGCTGCGCATCGATGCGCTTTTGACCGCCTCCCAGGGCGGCGGCGGCACGGCGGCGTTCCATTTCGGCGATATTGGCTGACACATGGCTCTCCATCACATCGGGAGAGCATCGTCTGCCCGCTTCGCTTCGGCTTGGCAAATGTGAATTTGCAAAGTTGCAAAGTAGCAGTTTGCAAACTAGCATCGCGGCGATGAACCCAAGCCGACTATACGCTGGGCGGCAACTTCGCCAACTTCGGGAAGCCCGCGCAATCAAGCAGGCCGATTTCGCGGCAAAGCTCGGCATTTCTGCCTCCTACCTCAGCCAGATCGAGCATGACGACCGCCCGCTGACACCGGCGCTGCTCGACCGGTTGCAGGGCCTGTTCCCGCTAGAATGGGAAGAGGTCACCCATGACGCCGGCGACCGGCGGCAAGGCGCCTTACGCGAAGCCGCAGCCGATCCGCTGTTCGCCGCCTCGCCGCTGCCGCCCGAACAACTCGAACGCGCGGCGCTTCAGCAGCCGCTGCTCGCCGACCAGTTCGTCGCGCTCCATGCTGCCTATCGCCGCGCCGGACAGCGGTTGCAGATCATCGACGAGGCGCTGACCGGCGGCACTGCGGAGGGCAGCCGCCTGCCGTGGGAAGAGGTTCGCGACTGGTTCCACGACGCGGGCAACTATGTCGACAGCATCGACCGCGCCGCCGAAGCGCTCGCGGCGCAACTGCGTGGCAAGGAGCCCTCGCCTGCGGTCGAGACGATCGAGCGGCGACTGCGCGATGCGCTCGGCATCTCGATCGTCTATCAACAGACGCAAGCGCTGCGCGATTTCGACGCGACGATGCGGCATCTGGTGATCGATCCGTCGCAGCCCGCCGAGAGCCGGCGGTTCCAGCTGGCACATCAGCTGGCCGCCCTCGCACTCGCGAACGAGATCGCCGCGGTCGTCGAAGCCTCGCCGCTCCGCACGGCGGCGGCGCGCCAATTGCTCCATGTCGGGCTCGCCAACTATGCGGCGGGCGCTGTGCTGATGCCCTATGCCCCCTTCCGCGCCAGCGCGCGCGCGGTGCGGCACGACATCGACCGGCTGCGGCTCGAATATGGTGTAAGCTCTGTCTCTTATACACATCTCCGAGCCCACGAGACACTGAGCGATC
>CAUUIU010000330.1:0-4063 GCA_963545025.1 uncultured Sphingopyxis sp.
CTACACTTCTAGCTTCGTCGGCAGCGTCAGATGTGTATAAGAGACAGAGACGGCGAGTCAGCGCGATGGGCGCTTCGACGAAATCTGCAAGCGGTTTGGTGCCGGCAGGAAGCGACGGGTCGTCCCTGCCCTTGTCGGCGCCGCCCCAGCTGCGCGCGGCGCCCTTGTCGGTCCCGGCGTCGAGATCGTCGCCCAGTGCCGCGGCGAGCGCGGCTTCATAGCCCGGCGTGACGCGAAGCTTGTCGAGGATGCGATCGGCGTCGCTGCGCGCGGCGGCCAAAGCGCGTTCGAGTGTGCCGGCTTCGCCGTCGAGCGCGGCGAGCGCGGCGCGGACCTCGGCGAGCCCCGCCTCGATCGTCGCGAGTTCGGCGGCGGTGGCTTCGCGGTCGGCCTCCGCGTCGTGCAAGGCGGCTTCGGCGGTGGCGATCGCCGCTTCGGCGACCTCGGCGGCTTTCGCGCTCTCGGCTTGCGTCTCGGCGAGAGCGTTGCTGTCGCCGAGCGCGGCGATTTCGGCGTCAACACGCTGCTTTTCGCCCGCGACGCGCCGGACCGCGGCCTCGGCGGTGTCGCGCGCCGAAACGGCGATGCGCCGGTCGGCGGCTTCGCTCGCGGCCTTGGCGCGGGCCTGCGCCAGCGCGACTTCGGCGTCGCGCAAACGTGCTTGCGCCGCCTGATGGGCGTCGGCGAGCGCGGCCTTGCCCGCATCGTGCGTGGCGATCTCCTGCGCTAGGGTTTTGGTTTCGGCGTCGAGCGCGGTCAGCGCGCTATGGGCATCGCGCGCCAGCTCGCCCTCACGCTCGCGGTCGTCGGCAAGCCGCGCCTGCTGCGCCGCCAGATCCTCGAGCCGCTGGCGCGCCGCGCGCTCCTCACCCTGCAGGTGGACAAGCGTTGCGGTCGCTTCGGCAAGGGCGTCGCGCTGCGCCTGCGCGTCGGCGCGCGCGGTGCCGACGCGCGTCGCGACCTCGACCTGCGCTGCCGAAACGGTTTCGAGTTCGTGCTGCGCGGTCTTCACCGCGGCTTCGGCGGTATCAGCGTCGCGGCGCGCCTGATCGGCGGCTTCTGCCGCGTCGCGCCAGCGCGCGTAGATCAGCCGCCCTTCGGCGACGCGGATGTCTTCGCTGAGCTTCTTGTATTTCTCTGCGGCGCGCGCCTGACGGCGCAGCGCATTGGCGCGCACTTCCATGTCGGCGACGATTTCGGACAGGCGGGTGAGGTTGGTTTCGGTGGCGCGCAGTTTCTGCTCGGCATCCTTGCGGCGGACGTGCAGGCCCGCGATCCCCGCCGCTTCCTCCAGCATCGCACGGCGGTCGGTCGGCTTCGCGGAAATCACATTGGCGATCTTGCCCTGGCTGACGAGCGCCGGGCTGTGCGCGCCGGTCGCGGCATCGGCAAAGATCAGCGCGACATCCTTCGCGCGCACGTCGCGGCCGTTGGCGCGGTAAGCGCTGCCAGCACCGCGTTCGATGCGGCGGATGATTTCGAGTTCGCGGCCTTCGGTAGCGTCGGCGAGGCCGGCGACCAGTTCGCCCTCGCTGTCGCAATGGATCGCGACCTCGGCAAAATCGCGTGCCGGTCGCGACGAGGTGCCGGCGAAGATGACATCCTCCATCCCGCCGCCGCGCATCGATTTGGGGGAGGATTCGCCCATCACCCAGCGGATCGCCTCGAGCAGGTTCGACTTGCCGCAGCCATTGGGGCCGACGACGCCGGTCAGCCCGGGTTCGATGCGCAATTCGGTGGGTTCGACGAAGCTTTTAAAACCGGTCAGGCGCAGCCGTTTTATCTGCACGAAGCCACCTCGTGCAGTTTATCGAATCGGAGCTGGTGCAACCTTGGTGTCACATATCCCCCTGCCAGCCGTCATGCCGTGTGGCCGGGGGAGTCGCAAGGGGGTAGGGCCCTGTAGAATCCTCCCTGCCACGAAGTGGTGGGGAGGGGGACCGCCCGCGCGGCGGGTGGTGGAGGGGCCAGCGTCATAGCCCCTCCGTCAGCGCTTCGCGCTGCCACCTCCCCATGCCTGCGGCACAGGGAGGATTGGCGTGCGATCAGCGCGCGCCGAGCGTGCGTAGCCGGTCGCGCAGTGCACCCCAGGCGGCGACGCCTTCGGCGACCTGGCCGTTGATCACGAAGGTCGGGGTGCCCGAGACCTTAAATTGCTCGATCGCCGCGTTGGTCGTCTTTTCGAGCTTGGCGATATTGTCGATGTTGCCGAGGCAGCTGTTGACCTGTTCGGCGGTCAGTCCGCGCGACTGGAAGAAG
The DNA here is from genome assembly GCA_963545025.1 of uncultured Sphingopyxis sp. GTDB lineage: Bacteria > Pseudomonadota > Alphaproteobacteria > Sphingomonadales > Sphingomonadaceae > Sphingopyxis. Next base: position 2,260 of record CAUUIU010000330.1, read on the forward strand.
GTATCGAGCTTCAGCGCCTTGGCGATCGCCGGGAAACGCTGCGCGGGCGGAAGTGCCATCGCGGCCTCAAAGCCCTGCGGATTGGACTGGGCGTTCTGAATCAGCTCGGCCTGCGAAGCAAAGACATTTTCCTGCAGCGGATAATAGCGCTCGACCGGCGCGCACTGGATGATCGCGGCGGCCGACGCGTCGATCGGATCGCGGATGAAGTTGCGCACCTCGAGGCTGACGCGTCCGGTGTCGATGAAGTCGCGCTTGATCTCTTCGGCGCTTTCTTTCGAGAAATCGGCGCAGTGCGAGCAGGTCAACGACGCGAATTCGACGACCTTGATCGGCGCTTCGGGGTTGCCCATCAGATAACCGCCTTCGGGCGTCTTCACGACGGTGGCCGACCAGGTCTTGCCCGCGGGCGCGGCCACCTTGGCGACAACATCCTGCTGCTTGGAGGGGTCGGTCTTGCTGTCGCCGCAACCGGCGAGGGCGAGGGCGCCGAGCGAGGACAGAAGGGCGATACGCAGCGAAGAGTTCATGTCTTGTCTTTCTCCAGGGTCCAGAGGATGCGCGCTTTTACGAAGCCTTGAGCGCGAGGTCGAGTTTCGATTTCACGGCGAGCCATGCGGTCGCCTCGGCATTGCGGCCGTTGATGAAAAAGGTCGGCGTGCCTTCCACCCGGTCGGCGTTGCGGCCGATATTGGTCATGCCGGTGAGTTCGGCCTGCGCGACGCCGCTGTCCAGGCAGGCATTCTGCTGTGCCGCCGTGTAGCCGCGCGCGGTCATCAGCGCGGTGAGGCCGGTGTCGGCGGCAATCTTGCGCGCGCGCGCGCCGACATCGCCTTCGAACCAGCTGGTCTTTTGCGCGTCCGTCGCTTTGGTGATTCGGGCGAGGATCGCGGGCTGCGCTGCGAAGATCGCGTTGTGGTTGCCGGCAAAGGCCTTGGGCCCGCCGCAGCGCGCAAGCAGCGCCGCGGTCATGTCAACGGGATCGCGGACGAGGTTGCGATATTCGAACTGGACGAGACCCTTGTCGATATAGAGCGTCTTGAGCGGCACCGCCGACGCCTTCGCGAAGTCACCGCAGACGTGGCAGGTATAGCTGAAATATTCGACCAGCTTGACCTTCGCTGCGGGGTTGCCGACGCTATAGGCGCCGATCGCGCTTTCGCTGACCGTCGCCGACCAGCGCGGCGCGGCGGCCTGCTTCGCCGGGGCGGCGGCGGTGCACAGAAGGAGCGCGGCGGAACCGAGGGCGCCAAAGGCGATACGGCGAGCGGACGGCTTTCGAAAGCTTGGGACCATGGCGACCTCTTGAACGTCTCAACTGATACGGGGGAGCTTGGGCGGCGTCGCCAGTCCCGCTGCCATGCGTTCGAGCACGGTCCGCAGTTCCGGGTCGCCGATATCGCGCAGGCTATCCCCCAGTTCGGCGGGTACCGGCTTCAGCATTGCCGGAGGCTGAACGGCGGGGGCGGGGGTGACCTGGCCGTGCGTCATGCGCACGGTGGCGATCGCAGCATATCCGAAGAAGCGGTTGACCGCCCCGATCAGGTCGGGCGCAACGTGCTGGAGCATTGGAGCGTGGGCGCCGCTGATCGTCAGATGCAGCGTTCCGCCGGCCTTTTGCCCGGCGGGGAAGCGGATCATCGCGGGCTGGGTGACGTCGGCGAGCCGGTCGCCGACGATCTCGCGCCAGCGGCTGACCACCGATGACTGGATGAAACCGAATTTGCGAAAGGCGGTGCGGCCGATCTCGGGCACCAGGTCCGAAATCGCGCGCGCTTCGCCGCCGCGCGGGCGCTCATAGGGG